>JAKLEG010000176.1 GCA_022703175.1 Myxococcota bacterium
TACTTGTGCCACTCGGTGGTGGCCGTGGCGTAATCGCCTGCCTGCTCGGCCGCATTGGCCGCGTCGTAGGCGTCGCTCGACAAACCGCAATAGCTCGTGGTGACGTTGGAGGAATCGAACACCGCAGCACTCGCATCCGCATTGCTGCAGGAACCGTATCGCCCCTCCTTACCCATGCAGCCGTTGTCGCCCAACGCTTTGGGGATATCGACGTAGTCGTACAAGTCTAACAACGTGCTGTAGAACAACGGCAGCTCGGTATCAAACGCTTCCACGAGCTCGCCGTAACCAAACTTGATGGCCGCCTTGTCGTACAGGCCAATGCCATGGAAGCTGTCGGCGTAGAAGCGAGCGTCGTAGTCCATGATGCTGGAGTACTTGTATTGCTCGGCGCCGGTACCATCTTCCGGGTCGGCATCGGTGTCGATGGAGCCTTGGCCGGTGGCTTCATCGTAGTGGTAGTGCTTCCAGAAGTTCGGGTGGAAGTTGAGCGCGTCCATCGAGCCGCGGAAGTTGTGGCGCAGACCCAAGGTGTGGCCAACTTCGTGGGCGGTCACCGAGATGTAGATGTTTTCGCGCATGAAGTCGTACACTTCTTGCCACGTCTTGCCCTGCATCTGCTCCGCCAACGTCACCATGCCCGGGTCCACCCACTCTTTGAGCAAGATAGAGTGCGAGGCGATGGTGGCCTTGGCCTTCTCATGCTTCATGCGCAGGTCTTCCGACAGCCATGAAAGCGGCGAAGTTTCTTCAGGAATTGGCGTGCCGGGCTGATACTTGTCGGGACCCAAAATCATGCGCGCCATTTCGTCGTTCATCAAAAGCTCGCGTTCAAGCGGCGTGCCACGCAAGCGCTCCAATTTGCCCTTGGTACGGTCGGCGGCGGCGGCGAACTCTTCACGGGTGGCAAGCACCGCGTCGTGATCGAGTTCGAGCTTTTGGGTGTCGCGGTCCATCGTGAGCGGCACCTTCGCTGGGATGTACGCGCTTCCGGAGGCCTTGCGCATCTTCTCGCGGTAGACCTTCAGCTGATCATCCGAGATGCCCCGGTTGATCTCAGCACGTGCGCGCGCCACGTGCTCGCGGATATTCGTGCCCTGAATGATGTCGTCCACCGGGATCTCACCGTTCATCACGCCTACGATGTCGGCCGCGTACGACGACAGCTCGTCGATGGAGGCACCGTAGATGTTGGCGTTGGCGGCGATGATTTCGCCCGAAATCGGGTCGGCCGACGACGGACCGTAGCCCAACGGGCCGGCCGCTTGGGGCTTGTCCACCCAGTGAATGAAGCTGTAACGCAAGTCGCCGGTCTTCTGCCACGTGAAGTCGCCTTCGCTGACGTGCTCAAGCACGGCACAGGCACGCTGCAAGTTGCCGCGCGCCACGGTGGCAATGCCGTAGGTGTCGAGATCGTCTTGGTACTTGCTGTTCTGCGCCAGGTAGGCGTTGACGCCATCAAGCGTACAGCTGTTCTGCACGATCGTGAAAATTGGCGGGATGATGTCGGCGGTGATCTCCGGGTTGATTGTGCGCTTCAGGCTCGCCACGGTTTCGCGGAAGGCACCATCCCACTGACCCACCAGGTTCTTGTTAGCCTCCCACAGGTCGTTGGCACTCGGAAAATCGGTGCTCGTGTAGTACGTGATTTGCGCCGGGTTACGCTCGGCCAACGGAATCAATTTGCCGTCGTCGCCGAACGAGCGCTGCCAGATGTTCCAGCGATGACCAATGAAGATGCGGCTGTCACGCACCCATTGAAACTCTTGGTCGTAAGCGCGACGCTCGTGACGGAAGTAACCGAAGCGCTCGAACAACGGCACCACGGCCTTCTCGCAGGTGCCATCGGTGTAGCAATCGGTGTACAGAGGCTCTTGGGTCTCCGGGTCGCGCAACACGACGTTGTCCGGGTAGTACAGCGTGTCGTAGTTGCGCTGTTCCACCTTGCGGAACGACATCTTCACCTTGGCTTCGGATGAGCCGCACCAGCCGATATCCAGGTAGGCGTAGTAGCAGGTCTCGATGTCGGTCGTAAGCAAGTAGTTGTTCACCACGTTGATGGCAGTGGGCGTGATTTCCGGCGCGAACGGGTTGTCGATTTCGTGCTCTTGCACGTAGTACGGTGCGCCCGAAACAGCCGAGATGAAGCCGTCCATGGTCACCGGGTTGTTCAAGAGGTTTTGCGACCAATCCACGCGCATGTATTGGCGCTCGTACCAGGGTCGATCTTGAGTGTTTTCCGACAGCACGTTGCCCTGCTCGCCGGTGGCAGCGTTGTAATCACGGGTCACATCAAAGTGACTCTTGATGGCAAACACAGCAATCGGGTTACCTTGGTAATCGGTAGAGCCAGTGCCGGCCCCGGTGGTATCTTCGGCGCCGATCAGCAGTTCATAGCTCCGGTAGGCGATGAGTTGGTCCTCGCGGATATCCCAACGCACCCGATCCATCTCGCCTTCGTAGCCTTCAAAAATCAGACCTTGGTTGAACTGCGCATCTACCACAGTAGAGCGCACATACCATTCACCGGTGAAAATCGACTTGTCCACCCGGTTACCCTGGGTGCGGTCGATCAGTTCCACATCGCCGGCACAGGCGGCGAACAAACCCGCCGAGAGTACGGCGGCAGTTGCAAAAGAAATCACTGAACGCATGAGGTGCGCTCCCTTATTCGTAGAGGTGAGGTTCGCTTCGTGACGCATCGTCTTCGCCTCGCCTTTCCTAGAACACGCCATATTCGTAGACCTGGTTGACCTGGCGCATGAAGCGCAACATCTGCTCGGTTTCGCGCATGTTGGCCTCTGCCGTTTCCCACTCAAGACGACGGTCTTGCTCAGCAATCACCAGGTCGTTGTAGGTCGGATCCTGTGGCGAGGTGCCTGCCACCGCGGCCATCGCCGCATCATAGGCCGTCTTCGCCGTTTGCATCTGCACCACCAACCACGAGCAGCGATTCACGAAGTCGAACGCGATATCCACGCCACCGGTGACGCCGTTGGTACGCATCGCCCGATAGGTGCGGCCACCTTCAGGCAGCGTGCATTCTGCACGATCGGCCGGAGCCACATCGTCGAAAGCCGTGAAATCATCGGACGCGCCCTTCAAGGCCACACGCGCGTGTTTGCCAAAGTCGAGCGTCGCATCGAACGGCGAGGTCAAAAACGCTTGGCCGTACAGCAGCGTCTCGATTTGCATGTTGAACGCCAAGGTCGCTGCGATCTTGGTATCGGCGCTGCCGCAGCTGTTGTGGCCGGTATCCGCCGCATCGTAAATCATCTTGCGCGCGGCAATGCAGCCTTCGGTCTCGCTGTAGCTTGAGCCCAAGCCGCGCGAGTCATGCTGGATGAGGCGCGACAGTAGATCGTTCATTTCCTCCGGGAACATCCGGTACAAGCTCATCGAGTAGTACGAGCCCAGATCCTCATCTTGGTTCTCACGAGGGAACCAAGCGATCGGATAGGTCATCGTGTCGATCGCCGCGAGCTTGTCGAAATAGGTGCCCAGGTAGAGGAACGTGTAGGTCAGATAATCTTCTGACAGCGCGATAAACAACGGGTAGCCGTCGCCCAGCTTAACGTCGAGAATTGCGTCCATGTTGCAGATTTCGGTGACGCCATTGGCCGGATCGTGATCTGGGCCATAGCCCACCGTGATATCTACCAACGGCTCGAACTTGATGCTGTTCGTGCGGTAGGTCACGTCCACCGGGTTGACGCCATCATCTCGTTCGCAACGGTAGTAGCGCGACGGTTGCGGCATCGCGAGCACTTCGCTCATCATGTTCAAACCGCGGGTGGTAGCCGTGTACATATCTTTGTACAGGTCAGTCGCACCGAAGCCATCCGGATCCTTCGAGGCGTACAGGTACATCCATTGGTAGGTCTTCAGGATGTTGTTGAACGCCAGCTGGCCGCGCATCAGCGCCCGGTCCCAGTCCAACACCAGGCGATTCTTCAAGTAGTGTGAGAACAAGAAGTAATTCTTGAAATTCACGTAATCGGCGGCTTGCAGCTCGCGATAGTTGGCACCCCAATCGAATGTTTTGCAGTTCGGATAGACGCCGTTGTATTCGTCGGAGCAGAACATCAGCGGCACTTCGTGCGCCAGCGTCGCGTTCACGTCGCTCTGCTTCTGCACGGTGTTCCAATCCCACGACACGTAGCTGCGGTCATACATCTTGCTGAGCGCTGCCGTGCGGCAGGTGGCGCGCTGAGTGCTGTCGGTGATGGCGGCGCAATCGGTACCCGACATATGCGCCGGCAGCTTGGTATAGTCATTGTATTTAATGAATGATTTCAAGTTGTTACCAGCAGGCACGGCGCTGTCGGTAAAGGTGCTAACAAGCTGACCGTAACCGAACGCCACGGCCGCTTGGTCCCAATAGCCCAACCCTTGGAAATCACCGTTCACCTTGCCGTGGTAATCCATGATGGAGCTGTAGGTGAACTCAGGCTGCGAAGCCTCCAGGCGTTCTTGTTCGCTGAAATCCGACTCTTCCAAATCCCAGTAGCGCTTCGGGTAGTTCAGCGCGTCGAACGAGCCCTGGAAGTTGTGACGCAAGCCGACGTTGTGACCAAGCTCATGCAACGTCACCGCGCGGAACAACGCCTTTTTAATTTCCAAGCGACGTTCATCGTGGCTCAGGTCCTTCAAACGCTTGGACAAACCCACCAGTGCGCCGTCCAACTCGGCCATCGGCTCGCAATAGGTCGACTCCTGCAACAGCTTGTTGGTCCGAGCGCGGCGGGCATCCACCTCACGCACGCGGGTCGGGTAAAACGCCTTGGTCCACAGTTCTTCCGGAACTTCTTGGCCCGGCAACCATTTGCCTTCCGACGCCATGAACAAGTCTTCCGGTTGTACGAGACCCTCTTTCAGCAACTCGGATTCGAGCATGCGCGCCATCCGCTCCTCCGGATAGGCGCCATTCTCCACCGGCGTCAGGCGTTCGGCCGGGGTCGAGCCCAGCGCCTTGATGCGCTCCAACGCTTGGCCGCGCAGCTCGTCACTGCCATAGCCTTTGGCCATCGCATAGGCGTCGGCAGTCCCGAGAGTGATGGCATTGGGATCGTAGTGGCTACCGTTCAGGTAAATCGGCAAATCGGCGCCGTTCAAAAGGTCGGTCAGCGTCACGTCGCCGTTCATGTAGTCGACGTACTCGGTGATGCGGCTGACGGCGCTCTCAATGGTCCAGCCCATAATGTTGGCAGTGGCGCACACCGTGCGGCCCGTGATCGGATCGCCCAACATGGGCCCATAGCCCGACCAACCCGAGGGCGTGATCGCGGTGATGTAGTTCAACATGTTGAAGCGCGGGTCGCCCGCTTGCTCCCAGGTAAAGCGGTCGGCAAGGTCGCGGCTGCCGTACTCGGCGGAGGCACACCAGTTGTCGAGCAACTTCAAGTCCACCGCATCGGCACCCGGCCATTGAGCTTGCATCGAGGCTTCGGCGACGGCCAACACGTCGCTGTGGCCAGCGAAGTAGTTGTTCAAGGTGGTCGCGCTGCAGCTGTTGTCGCGCATCACGAACACGTCCGGGAGCTTGCAGCTGCTGTTGTCGAAAGGCTTAGCCAAATCGCACACTTGCGCGGCGCAGCTATGATTTTGCAGGTTCGCCACGGTGCATTGGAACTGGCGGTTCCATTCGCTGGCCAGCGAAAAGGCGGTTTCGCGCAGCTCGGCCGGGAAGTCCCAGTTCATGTAGTAGACGATCGGTTTTACGGTGCGGTTGGCGAACGGAATCGTGTTGCCGGCTTCGTCGACGCTGCGATTCCAGATGTCAAAGCGGATGATGCGATACATGCGACCGCTCTCGGTGAGGCCCCGGTAATCGTCCCAGGTCAGGCGATCCAAGCGATAGTAGCCGAAGCGCTCGAAGATGTTCTCACGTGCCACTTCACCCGTTTGCGGATCCGCAATCTCTTCGCCTGCGGCATCCTTTAACGTGACGCTGTCCGGATAGTAGAGCGGTTGATAGGTAGCCTCGGCCGCTTCGTCCACCTTTACAAAAGCGTGACGCACGCGGATTTCGCCAGCGCCGCAGTTGTAGGCGTCGGAGATGTCAAAGTCATATTCGTAGTAGCAGGTGGCCGGGTCGGGCCAGACGTAGTGATCGACAACAAAGTCCATGTAGCCGTTTTGCGGCTCGATGCGCGCACGGAATGGGTTCGTGGCATCGTCTTCGTGCACGTAGAACTCGCCGTTCTGGGTGCTGTGGGTGTCGAGTTGATCCACAGGGATAATGAACCAATCGATGTTGGTGTTGGCGTTGCGCGACCAATCCACGCGCATATAGTCGCGCTCAAACCATTGGCGATCCGAGCTGTTCTCGGAGATCACGTTGGTTTCTTCGCCGGTGGCGGGGTTGTACTCCCGCTGAATGTCGAAGTGACTCGTGATCGGAAAGGCCGCGATCGGCGTGCCATAGTAGTCGGCACCCGGGTAGTCACCATTGTCGCTGCCGGGGATGTATTCGTAGTCACGGTAGGCGAACAGGTATTTCTCTTGGATGTCCCAACGGATCCGCTCGATGGTGAACAAGTCACCCGAGCCAATCGACATGTAGGCGCCCATCGTCTCCGGGGCATCTACAACCGTGCGACGATAGAACCATTTGGAACCAGCGAGTGGGGCTTTCGCCACATAGCCCGGCTGGACCCGGTTCACGTCACCCTTATCTCCGGCGCAGGACACCGCACCGGCGATGGCCATCGCGCTTAAGGCTGCCCACAAGAGCTTCCGCATTCCCATCCTCCGTGACGAATTCTCAATCAAAACGCAGTTATTGCGATTCTGCATGGTTAGAAAGTCCCCGCGATATCGAAGATGATGCTGCCGTAGTTGTCGGCCGCGTGGTTGTTGGCAAAGGCCTGATAAAAGAACGGCCACATGAGCGAGCTGTTATCTTTCGTCTTGGCCGGGTGCATAGCCACAATACCCAACGACGCGGTGAGACTCACTGGCAGGTCGAGCACCGGCTTAATGAGACCATCCAGTGCGTAGTCCACCGACAATGACGGCCACAGCTGATCGGTGCGACCACGGCCATCGTCGGCGTTGGGGCTGGTCTTGTCATCGAGAGAATTCACGTTATCGTCCCGGTACTTAAAACCGTTACGAAGGGCGAGCGAGTAACTCACCGACAATTCCTCGGTGACGCTGTAGTCAATACCGAACGTGTTCGACACCATGTACTCGGTGTTCATCATGCCAGCGGGGACCCAGCTCGGATCGGCAATCCCGGACGGTGGTGTGATGTTCTGCGTGGCGCCTCCTGCAACATCGCACCCCTCTTCACCAGCCCTACACACAGTGCCAGCTGAGTAAGGAACTTTGGAGGTATTGAAGTTACGGTTGCCACCCAACGCATATGAGACATGCAGTGGGCCAAAGAAACGCTGCGCCCCCACCGTTGCACCCAACACCGAATATTGCCGTTTCACCGACCAGCTACCGTAGGCGGTGGGCAGACTCCAACGCACGCTGGCGTTGAACGAGATATCGGTGAGCGGCTCTTTGTACAGTTGCGGCGCCCCCAACGACAACGAGGTGTCGGTGGGCTTGAACCGGCGCCCGGGGTTGGTGTCAGGTTTTGTGTATTCCCACTCGAAACCCAAACGGGCCGACGCCTTCAGCTTGATGCCGTCTAGGCTAAACACATAGTAGGGCCGAAAATCCCACGATTGCGCAACGTAGGAATTGGTCTTGCGCATCGTAGAATCGGACATGAAGGTGCCCGTACCCACCGCGTGCTCAAATACGATCGTGCCGCCCCAGGCCTTGCCTGAGTCCATGCCTTCGGTGCCTTCCATCCTGGCCTTCAGCACGTTCTCAGCTTCGCTACCCCCCTCGCCCACCGGCGTCGCTTTGATCTCCTCAAAACCTGGCTGCGTCGGGTCGGCAGGTTGTGTCGTGGCCGCCGGCTGAGCCGCAGCTGCAGCTTGCAGCTTCTTCTTGGCGGCCTCCATATCGGCCTCCAAGGCCTGCTGCTCTTCGACAGCGGGAGTGGGTGCCACCTCGGGCGCGGCGGGTTCCGTCTCCGACTGTGCCCACGCAATGGACACGCCAGACATCATCACAATCGCGAGGACGCTTAAGGCTCTCACTGTCATCTCCCTCACAGTCCGGCCTCCCGCACGCCTTCGCGAGGAGTTTAGGGCTGCCGGCATTCAATCAGACCCTAGGGTGATCGGGGCGTTTACACCCTGCCTCTTTGGGGAGTCAACGGTTTTATTGGCCGAACGCAGGGCCCCCTGCGACCATGAACGGCATCTGGCCCGCGCTCGCAATCTCCTGTTTTTATTGAAACATTGGCGCGCGCTACGACCCGCAAAAAATGCCCATAAGGCCAAGTTCGAAATGGCGAACCACGTCTCCGGAGGGAATTTCAGACCTATGTCGATCGTTTATAGGAGTTCACCGGGGGTATAGGTGACGCGGTGCGCCGTGAGTTCGGCAGGAAGCAGCGCAAGTTCATCGGCGGTGAGCGTCGCCCCCGCGATAGCGACCATGACAGAACCCGCGAGCACGCGCTCTACAGCCTGCTGCAACCGCTCCACCGTTAGCTGCCGAGCCCACGTCAAACCGCGGCTATCCCAATCTGAGCCAACACCCGCGGCCCCGCGCCAAGCCAAACGCCCAGCATCGGCCGAGGTATCCCGCTCGCGCGTCAACAGTTCGTGAATGAAGCTGCGCCGCACGAACTCCATCTCGCCCATCGTCACCTTGGTGGTGCGCGTCTCGTCGAGTGCCCGCAACGCAGCTCGAATGGTTGCGGCAACGGCCGCGTTCTCCACTTTGGCACCGACATGAAACAACCCAAACTCGCGATACGTCCAACGACCGGTCTCAACGTCATAGGTTACGCCCAATGCCTCACGAATGGCGCGCGACCGTTCGTGAACCAGCAGTGACACAGCCCATTCATCAAGCGAGGCTTCACGATCCGCCCAGCCTCGACCATCTAACGCGATGTAGACCTGTGATTGCGCGGCCTCAACGGGGACCTGTATCAGCGTCGACGGTGTGGGCGCCGGTCGAACAGTCTCCGGGACAAACAGGGGAGCGCGACCGGTCGCAGACCAACCGGCAAACGCCGTCTCCAGCAATTGCTTCACCGTCGCCGTCGGCAAATCGCTCGCGACCGCCAACGAGATGTTCTCAGGAAAGAGCACCTGTTCGCCGTAATCGAGCACCGAGCCATACGACGCCGCCTCAAACGAGGCTCGTGTGGTCGTTGTGTCGAGCGCCCCCAACCCTCGCGCCCGCCATAGGGCCCGTGCAGCCAGGAGTTGCACGTCCCGGTCGCTGTTGGCAAACACGTCTTGTATGACGCTGTCCCGCGCACGACTGACTGCTCCACGGTCAACCTTGGGTGACCTCAAGAGGCGCGCAAAGATCTCCAATGCCTTGTCGGCGTAGACGCTCGGAAACCGTTGACCAAACGTGACAAACTCATCGCCGACGTCGTGCCAGCCTCGCATTCCCATCCGACTATACAGCTCCTGGCGGGCATCGCCTGCGATGCCAAGAGAGCCAAAGAGTAAATTAGCGACACCATGCACCGCCGCAGGCTCCACGCGTTGACCGCCCCCCACAACCGCGGCCACCGCCATCACCGGCACCATGCCTGTCTTGAGAACTCGACAAAGCATGCCGTTTGACAAGTTGAACGACTCGGCTGCCTCCCAGCGCGCAGTGGCTGATTGTGCCCAGACATCCAAGGGCTCAACAGGTTGTGCAAATTCATAAGAGGGCGCGGGCAGGTTACGTTCCTCGTGAACGGTGTTGGCCGTAACTGCTTGTTTCAGATCGGCCACAGCATAATTAGCCTCGGCGACGCTCTCCACCTTTTTGGGCTGATGCATCAACACATAAGCGCGATCGCGTGCCAGCACGCTCCGCCCTACTTGTTTGACCACCCGCATGTCGAGAGTTTCCAACTCGTTGAGATGGTCGGTCCAGGCGACCGGCTTGTCCAAACGCTGGAAGCTCTGCAGCATCACCTCAGACCTCGCGGTAACATCTTCCACGTCAAAGAGCGTGTCGTAGACCTGTGTTCGCCGTGCCAGGCCGAGATCCTCGTCGTTGACGTAAGATCCCAAGAGCCCAGCAATCTCTAGCACTTTGTCGCGGGCGGACGTCAGGTCGTCAGGGTCTTTCAGAAGCGCTGACACAACGAAGCGTGACTCGAGATCTCCTTCCTCAAGGTAGCTATACGTCCAGTATGCCCAATTGTTGCGTTTGACGAGCGCCCACCAAAACCAGCCACCGATGGCATCATCCAAAACCTTCATCGATGTCGCTTCGCGCGA
>JAKLEG010000177.1 GCA_022703175.1 Myxococcota bacterium
GGCCGTTGGTTCCGAATCCGAGTGCACGGACATGCACGACTGCTCGTGGGTACAAGATCCGGAGAGTGGTGAATACTACTGCGAACTGACAGGAGGCTTGTGCCTTCTGACATCTAGCTTGCCTCAGGAAGGTGCTCCCTGCACTGATTTTGGATACTGCTCAACCGGGCTGCTCTGCAACTCCGACAGCATCTGCGTGAAGTTGGGTGTGGCGGGCGCGGTTTGCGATGACCAGCACCCCTGCAATGAAGACTACGGTTTCTTGTGCGTCGATGGTCTGTGCGAGTTCCACTGCCTGGACAACGGCGACTGTCCCGAGAACAACTACTGCGACACCTACGCCGACGTCCCCACCTGCGTGGCGATGAACCTGAGTGAGTGTTACGCCGCCGAAATGTGTCCAGACACGATGTTCTGCGAATTCCCCGGTGACCAATGTGAATTCCACGTGTCTGCGACGACTTGCACGCCGGATGCCGAATGCGCGTGGAACCAGGCGACCTGCACCACCACGACCGAGTGCGAGAGCAACACGGCCGAGGCGGCTTGCACGGCCGACACCGCACACCAATGCGCATGGCAGACCAGCTACGAATGCAAGGAGCCGGCGTGGGATGGCTGTGGCGACGCCACCGACCAGACGGCCTGCGAAGCCGTGGCGGGTTGCGGTTGGTTTGTCTACGGTACCTCGCCCGATCCAGTCTGCCGGCCGCTGTGCTGGCAATACGAGGACAGCACCGCGGCTGATGCCGGTCAGGCGAATTGCGTGGCCGCGGGTTGTGCCTGGGATGATGTACGTGACTACTGCGAGTCGCCCTGTCCGTCGACCGACTTTCAAAACGAGACCAATTGCAATGCCGCGCCAGCGCAGTTTGCCTGCACGTGGGACGTCAAGGCCACCGGTTGCGTGACCACCAGCATCTTGGATTGCACTCAGTTGGATGAGACGGCCTGCGCTGCTGAAGCACTTTGCGAAGTTGATGAGCCGGGTACCTGTACGACGAGCTGCTCGCAGTACGCCAGCTCCAGCACTTGTGGTGCTAACCCCGCCTGCGCGTGGGATAGCTACTATGATGAGTGCGCCGTGGCCGCGGGCGCTTGCGCCGCGAAGATTGCCGCCGGTGGCCTGTCCACTGCCGACGAAAACTGCATCGGACAAAAGTCGGTCTCGGTGGAAGGCGAAGAGCTGTATGTCTGCACGGTGTTCCCATCGGCCGACCAAGATGGTTGTGTCGCCAACGAAACCGTAAAGGCGATGATCAACATGGTCTTCTTGTTCGGGGGTGTGTTGATCCTGCGCCGTCGCCGGATGAGCTAAGCATCACCTAAAGAGTCAGTGAAGTACGCAACGCCCGGCCTTCGTGCCGGGCGTTGTCGTTTTATGACATGGCCGTAGCCTTCATAGCCCGCTTCCACTCGTCGCCGTCTTTGAGTCCGCGTCCCATTTTGATACACAGCAGTCCCAATTTGCGACACTCGCGCCTCCCAACTCCATCAAATTAGCGAATTTTCGGGGAGTTAGCGTGGCACGGGAATTGAATAACGTGGCTCGAACCTCTTTCAGGAGCCCTTCCATGACATCTCGATTTGCTTGGCTGTCGTTGTTGCTTCTTCCTGCCTGCTACGCGGGCGAGCCCGCTAACGGTCCGGAGTGCCGCATCAACAGTGATTGCCCTGGCGGTTGGATCTGTGTTGACTTTGCCTGCCAGGCCGTATGCCACACCAGCAATGAATGCAGCCCTAGCGAAGCGTGTGTGGACGGTAGTTGCGTGCCCTACGCCAAGGATTGCATTGGCCACGAGGACTGCGAGGCTGGGTTCTACTGTAGTGCGCACGCTTGCACCAAGCAACTGCCCTTAGGCAGCCCCTGCGGCACCGAGAACATCTATTGTGCGAGCGGTTTTTGTGCCGACGGCGTCTGCTGCAACATGGCGTGCGACGGCAATTGCGAAAGCTGTGTGGTGGGTCAAAGCGTAGGCGACGGGGACGATGGCACCTGCGGCTTTGTGTTACGTGGTGAGGATCCCTTCGACATGCAGTGCCCGGGTCCTACCGCCTGCGACGGTGCAGGCGCTTGCTACACCCAAGAGTTAGGTGAGGCCTGTGCCGACAACTTCGAATGCCCTACCGGCGTTTGTGCCGATGGCGTTTGCTGCAATGGGCTGTGCGACGGCACTTGCGAAAGCTGCGCAACGGGCACCTGTGAGGCGCTGGGCAATGGTACCGACGAGTTCGACGAGTGTGAGGCTCAAGCGACCTGCAATGGTGAGCGCGGCTGTTGGCAAAAGACGAACGGTGAGTCATGTAGCGCCGACTTCGAGTGCGTGGGGGGCATCTGCGCCGATGGCGTTTGCTGTGAGAATCGCTGCGCAGATACCTGCCTTCAATGCGACAAGCCGGGCAGTGAGGGGAATTGTGTTGCAGTGCAAGGTGCGACCGACGTTGGCTCCTGCGACAACGCCACTGCGGCTGGCGACTGTCCTAATGGGCCGTGTACTTGTAATACGCTGGGACAATGCAAGGCTTCCGACGCTCGGCTATGCACCACCGGCAGCATTTGCGATTCGGGGGTTTGTTTAGGCGGAGTTTGTTGCGACGGCGCTTGCAGCGGCACCTGCATGTCGTGCAACTCAAACGAGACCAACGCGACTCCTGGTGTCTGTGCGCCAGTGCAGGCCACTGCCGACCCTCGTGATGAGTGCAACGGCACAGCGGCGACCGCATGCGATGGCACCGGCAGTTGCTTCGCCAAAACTGACGGCACAGCCTGCGACGCTGCCTACGAGTGTGCGAGCGGCTACTGTGTGGACGGTGTCTGCTGTGCTTCCGCATGCACGGGTACCTGCTATTCGTGCGCGGGCGTCGACACGGTCGTGGCGCAAGCGGGGGTGTGTTCTGCAGTACTTTTGGGCAAGGACCCGGGCAACGAATGCGCCTCGCTCGCGAGCTGCAATGGCGTTGGTGGTTGCTACGGCGGGGAGGCGGGGGATAGTTGCACGCAGGGCTACGAGTGTATTGGTGGCGATTGTTGTGGTGGAGTTTGTACGCATGGTTGGGCCACAATGGTGTCACCGACAACGCGACGACTGAATGGTATCTGGGGTGCCAACTCAGACGATGTCTACATTGTTGGGGATCAGCATACCGTTCTGAAGCTGACCAACGATGGATGGGTACGGATCTCTGGAAATGATATTGGCAATGGCAATGCGTGGAAGGCCATTTCTGGATTCTCATCAACCGATCTGGTTATCGTTGGTGACGGTGGTTCGATCCTGCGTTGGAACGGATCAACAGAGACTCTCCCAGTCCCGATCGCCAGCGGCGTGACGGTAGCGCTCAACGATGTGACGACAAGCAATGACGGCAGTGCCAATGTTGTTGGAGACGACGGGGTCATGCTCCGTGTTCAGGAAACGACGGCAACTGCTGTTGCTAGTGGAACAACATACAATCTTGTCGACAACTGGAGTGGCAACGCTACATTGCTAGCTGTAGGAGGCGAACGAATCCAAGGAGTTGACTCTTCTGCCGCGCGAGAGCGTATCTCCGGAACTTGGCAGGCCCTTGCAGGTTGGAATGCTCGTGGTTTGCCATTGGCTGCGGTCGCGCTTCCCAACAGCTCAGTGATTTTGAGTCGAGCCTCCACTGATATTTCGCCAAGCGTCGACATTCGCACCTCTGGTGTGTGGACGTTCGGTGCTTATCGACCTGCGTCTGCCATCACCCGCTTCGCCTTGGTAGGCAACAAAGTCTTCGGTGTTGCGGGGAATAAGATCGTGATCTACGACGGCACCACGTGGACGACAGTGACCACCGGCACAACCCAAACGCTCAACAACATATGGGCGGCTGACGAGTGCAGTGTCTTTGCCGTGGGGAACACTGGCACGATCGTACGGCGATAGCCTTCGTTGGGCACGGCTATCAGGAGCAGCAGGGGTAAGAACGTCAGTTCTTGGGCGGTTCAGTGACGAGCAGCACCGAGCCTGTGGTCACACGCACGCGACCATCGGCAGGTTCGAGAATGCCGACATCGCCATAGCCAAGCGTAAGCTCCCCGCGCTCGCTCGACAATGTGACTGGGCCAGCCTCAGCCACAACAACGCGCAGCATATCGGGCAACAGCTCAGCGCCACCTCGCACCACGCGCATCAAGAAGCTTGGGCCCACAACCTCTTGGCGCTGCGGCTTGGGCGGGCCGGCACGGTCGAAGTGCACGGCGGCGCAGGCTTCATCCAGGTGCAACGTGCGCGGCAGGCCATCGAGACCGACGCGTTTCCAATCGAACACTCGGAATGTGGTGTCGGAGGGCTCTTGAACCTCGAACAACAAACAGCCGCCCCCCAATGCGTGCAGCGTGCCCGCGGGTACGTTTAACAGCTCGCCCACCTTGGGGCTTACTTCATACAACCATTTGTGAATGGTGCCGCCGGTGGCTGCCTGTCTAAGCGTCACGGCGTCTAGGCCCGGATAGTGGCCGGCCAAAATGATGGCTCCCGGATCGGTGTTGACGACGTACCAGGCTTCGCTCTTGGGTTCGCCGCGACCGAGCTTGGCGCAGGTGGCGGCATCGGGGTGGACTTGCACCGAGGTACGTTGCTCGCAATCTAGCCACTTGGCCAGGAACGGGAAACGCCCCGTGGCGCTGCCACCCAAGGCACCGCTACGCCACAGTGCACCCAACGCTTCGCCTTGGTGCGGGCCGCTTGCCACCACACTTTGCGCGTTGTCGAGATCACAGAGCTCCCAGGATTCACCCACAGGGCCTGCGGGCAGCTTGCGGCCCAGTTCTGATTCAAGCTTGCGACCGCCCCAGACGGCCGAATGGTATTGTGGTTCAAAGCACAGCATGAGCGACCTAAAGTAGTGGCAAGCCCGCGGTACAGGCAAGCAGGAAACAAGTGATGCCGTTTGAGCGGGGGTGAGCGAAGGGCATCATCGGGTCAACGCGTGCACCAAAAAATCCGCAACTCGTTTCATCGCAGGCCGCAGATGCACTGGGTTTGAGAACCGGTGATCGGCGCCAGGCACCACCTCTAGCGTGGCATTTTTCGCGGCCGCAGCGATGTCATACGCATCGGCCACCGGGATGACTTCATCTTGTTCGCCATGCAAAACCAACACCGGGGCCTGCAAGAGCGCCGTCGTTGCAATCACGTCACGGCGTAGCGCGTCGTCAAAGAAGCCACGACCGATTCGGCCTTCGAGCGTTTCGATGTAACCGCGCGTGAGCCAGGCGGCAGTCTCGTGCGGATTCCGCTCGGCTGTGAGCTCCGGATGACCGACGGCAGCCAGCGTGGCAATTCCGTGTACCCGCTCGTCCCGAGCGGCGGTGAGCAGCGCCACGGCGCCACCCATACTAGAGCCAAACAGACCAAACTGGGTTACGCCCTCTTGGGCCAACATCGCCAAAGTGGCTTGCAAGTCTTCGACCTCGTGACCAAACGACAGGTCGAACAACGAGCCTTCAGAGTCACCGCGCCCAGAAAAATCTAGGCGCACGCAGGGCAGTCCGCGCTCGTAGAGTAGGCGTGCAAGCAAGCGGTGCTTATCGCCGCCGCGATTGGAAAGCATGCCGTGGCAGCTGACCACCACCGTTTTATCCACGGTCCCCGAGAGGGTGGCCACGAGTTTTTGACCGCGGCCGTTGCAGAAGCGCAGCTCGCGCTCGGGAGTTGTGGCCTCGGTCATAGGACGATGCCTGCGTAGCCCACAAACGAGGCGTTCGGCACGATGTCGTAACTGAGGGTGTGCTCCACAAGCGTGGCTGGGGCTTGGGCTCCATAGGCGCCCAACGCCTGGATCGTGGCCGCCACCGCGCCCGCGCAACAGGCGCTCTGATGTTGTTCGGCGTGTGCTAACACCTGGGTGGCGTTGCGGTTGAGCGTGGCGTCAATCACGCCGCGGTCGTTCTGGTTGCGCACCCATTCCACCGCGGCGAGGCCTTTGCCCGCTGGCGCAAAGTCGTAGTTGGGCCCGTAGTGCGTCAGGTCCGTGGAACCGGCAAAGACAGCGTTGATGCCAGCGCGTCGGACCGCATCTCCCACCTCTTGTCCGATGGTCAACGCGCTTGTGCCCGCCGCGACCCCCAGCATCAAGAGCTCGGCTTGCGGAAAAAAGTGGCGAACGAAGGGGAGATGCAATTCCACGGCGTTGTCGGGATGCCGAGGTTGGACCGGTTCTTCTGCGAGCTTGAGATCTCGCTGCAATTGCGCCGCCAGCGGCATCGCCGTGGTCAGCGGCCCTAACGGCGTGTCCCAACCAGCGGCGGTGAATACTGTATTGGGGCCGTGCGGCCCACGATGCGAACCAAAAATCACCACCAAGTCGACGCTGCCTGCTGCCTGCGCCAGCCACGCATAGGCATGGGCTGCGGTGTGTCCCGAGTAGGTAAAACCGGCGTGCGGGGCAATTAGGCCGCGGTAGGGTGCTTGCACAGGCATGGCATCTGCGGCATGAGCAACGATGGCGTCACGACAGGCGCGCTCGGTGCCTGGATACCATTGGCCAGCAAGGAAGGCGGGGCGTTGCATGGCGGCTAGCTTTAACCTTTTTGGCGGTACCCGCAAAGGGCCTCTGCCTGCTGCCTTGCCGTTATTGCGACCGGCGCTCACGGTGATGCTCGGGTTCACCGCTTGCCTGCCTGCCGCCGAGAGCCCCAAAGCCGCACCCTTCCTTGAATTGCCGCCACCATCTGCTCAGACTGCAACGACTGAAGCTGCCGCCGCACAAACGGATCGTGAACGGTTGCGTACCTTGATGGGTCAGCCCGGCTCGGATGCTGCGGTGGCCAACGCGCTGGCGCGCTTTCTGCCTACGATGGTGAGCAAGACCGAGCCTGCACAGGCCTACACTTTGATGCTGCGTGCATACGCTGCCGGGTTAGAGGCCAAGGCCGCGCCCGACCCTCAGGTGGAGGCAACGCTGTGTGCCGACGCCACGGTGAAGCAGGTTCCGGCAGGTACACTGCTTTCAGGCCTGTATCGTTTGGCCACCCTGGGAGCCCGGTTGGAGCAAGTCGCCGCCTGCACGCGCGTGCTGGCGCCGCAGTTCCCTGCTGAAGCAGTGGCGGTGGGAAAATTGAACGGCACCATCGCCTACTTTGAACAGCGCATGGAGTCCGCGGTCGCAGAGTTACACGTAGCAGCCACCACCATCGATCCGCTAGATGATCCCTTGTTGTTTGGACGCTACGCGTTGGCGTTGGTCGCCACGCGTCGCTTGCCCGAGGCCTGTGCCAGCGCCAAACGAACGTTAGCATTGCATCCGCTGCTGGCCGAGGCTCAACAAGCCATCGAGGCCTGTCGCACGCCGAGTATCGAGCCAGCTCAGGTCGTGCAGCAGTTGGCCGCAGAGCGTCAACGGCAATTGCTCGCGGGTTTTCGTGCCGCCGTCGTGGTGGCACCTACTATGGCCCTCGAAACCGACGCGCGCGAGTCGCTCGATTGGGTGCCGTATGCTCCCGGAAAGATCACGGTGTTGGCGTTTTTTTCTACCTGGTGTCCGCATTGCCAAAAGGAATTGCCACGCCTGAACCAGTTTGCGGCGATGCTCGGCAGCGACGCCGTGTTGCAAGAGCACGTGCGGGTGATCGGTATACGCACTTCGGTGGAGCGTGAGCTCGAACCGTACGATGCCTTCATCGCCCGGCTCATGCCCAAGTTTCCCATTTACACCGATGCCACGCTGTCGCTGGCATTTAGCTTGTTCTGCAAAAGCTATGGGCTCAAGCCTGGCTTGCCAACCATCGCAGTCCTCGATGAGGCCGGGGTGGCGCGCTACTTCCTTAACTCAGGGGATTATCACGATACCGTCAGCGATGTGCGTTGGGCGGTTGAGTCTTTGCTGCCACCCGGCAGCACGGCCAAGAAGTAGCTTGGTCTGGCCTAGTGTCTCTGGCGCCTAACAACGCGGCCAGGTAGCATGCCGGATATGCAGTTCTTGTGGCGCTTGTCCCAGTCTGTCCAAACGGCTTCTCTGGTTTTTGCACTAGGCGTGTGCGCTTGTAGTAGCAGCGAGGGCTCGCCCAACGTCGACCCGATACCTGGCGATGCGCAGCAGGCCTCTGGCGATCCGCAGTTGAGCCTTGGCGACACCCAGGTTCTGCCCAGCGACCCACAAGCCCCAACCACCGACGACGACACACTACCTGCACCCACCTGGAGTTATCAGCACGTGCCGCAGGCCCGCTGCGGCGACGGTAGCGAAACTGGCTTCGCCATCAACCTCGTTCCTGGCGCCGACACGGCAATGATCTTCCTGCAAGGCGGTGGCAACTGCTGGGATACTGTTACCTGTCTAGGGTTGCAAACGGCCACTCACTTCAGCGACGTGGTGCAGCAAGACGTCGTGTTGCAGGAGGTGGCCGACCCGAGCTTGGCGCCGCTGTTCGACCGGGGCCTCAACACCAATCCCTTTCGGGCGATGACCCAGATATACGTCCCTTACTGTACCGGCGATTTGCACGCTGGCACACGCGTGACGAGCTATGGTGTTTTCGGCATGGAGCGGGCGGCTTACCACGTGGGCGCGCTGAACATGGACGCCTACCTGGAGCACTGGGTGGCGATGTTACCGAATGTTCGCCGGGTGGTACTGACGGGCGTCAGCGCTGGAGGATATGGCGCGCTGTTGAACTGGACGCGTGTACGGACGGCGTTTGGCAATGGCGTGCGCGTGGATGTGCTGGATGATTCGGGCCCACCCATTGATCCTGGGACTGAGTTGCTCTGGACGACCATGCGAGAGGCGTGGGGCTTGTCGTTTCCTGAGGGGTGTGGCGATTGCGCCACAGGCCCTTCCCGTTGGCTGCCTCATTATGCCATCACTGTGCCGGCGCCTGCGCGCGTCGCGTTGTTGGCCCACCAGCAAGATGAAGTGATTGGGCAGTTTTTGACGTTGACTGGTTCGGCCCAAGCACAGGCTCTAGATGCCATGCGCGCCACAACCGGCCCGCGTCAAAAGCTCTACCTCGTAGCGGGCGATAACCACACCATGTTGGACGACCAGCCCTGGCCCGTCACATCAACCGGGGTGGCGTTGGGCGCCTGGTTGCAGCAGTTTTTGCAAGATGAACCGACGTGGGATCACCAAGGGCCTTAAGCTCGAAGGATGCGTGGCCAAAAAACCTTAGAACTTCGGTAGGTTAGGGGGTCGACGGGGTGCCACTCTTTTGGAACTGGCTCACTGCTTGGTTATGACAGTCGAGCGTCTTGCAAAAGCGGTGGTGGCCGTTGTTCATCGATACAAAGAAGTAGGCGTCGCAGGCCGCTGGTTTTACCACCGCTTCCAGCGCCGCGCGGCCCGGGTTGGCTATCGGGCCTGGGGGCAGACCAAAGCGTCGGTAGGTGTTGTACGGGTGGTCCATCTCGCGCAGATGGTAGGCCTTTAGGTTGCCGTCGAAGGTTGGGTCGGCGAGGGTGGCGGCGTAGATCACGGTGGGATCGGTTTGCAACTTCCACGCGGGGTGCGCCTTCAGACGGTTGTAAAATACGCAGGCGATCTCAGGGCGTTCTTCCGGGGCCCCCGTTTCCTTCTCGATAATGGAGGCAAGCGTCACGCGGGCCAACGGCGATAGTTCGAGCGGCGGCTCACCCTTGTTGTTTGTTGCATCGAACACCTTGTGAAACGTCTCGAACAACTTGGCAAAGATCTTTCGTGGCTCGACGCCGCGCGCAAAGGTGTAAGTGTCAGGGAAGAGGTAGCCCTCGCAGCTGGGCCCGGGGAGGGCATGCACCTTCAGGAACTCTGAGTCATCGCACAACGCATCGAAGGTGGCAGCCGACATCCAGCGGTTTTCGGCCAACAGGTCGCGCACCTGCCAACGGTTCAGGCCTTCAGCCAACGTAAAGGACTCAAGTTTTACGCGTCCCTCCAAGAACATCGCCAAAATGTCGCGCGGTGTTTGGTTGGCCTTCACGTCGTACTCACCGGTTTTGATGTCGGTGGTCTTGCGAAACCGCGCGGTGTAGTAGAGCCAGCGCGGTTTGGCGAGCACGCCACGCGTCCCCAGATCGTCTAACAGCGGCTTGAGCGTGGTACCACGCTCGACGGTTACCGTGACCACAGCGTCTCCACCCACCGGCGTGTCCAGGTAGTGGAAAAACTGCATCACGAACAAACCAGTCACGGCCATGGTGATAAGCACCACGGTCGCAAGCACCGAGAGGGCGCGTTTCATCGGGGACTCCGGAGGTCGCGTCGCACTGGCTACGGCAGTTTTTCCAAGCGCTTCATCAATGCACTTAGGCGACGGCTGATCTCTTCCACCTCATTTTCAA
>JAKLEG010000178.1 GCA_022703175.1 Myxococcota bacterium
AGCGCCGCACGCATGCCGGGCCCCCGCAGCGCAAACAGCTCCGTACGCGCTCGCTCAAAGTAATTCAGGTAGTTGGCGTGGTAGACAATCCCCTGCGCATCGCTGTCTTCTAGGTAGACGCGCAGGTCTATTTTGAAAGGCGCTTCGACCGTCATGGCCAGCACCTTCGCAAAGATCGCCGGGTTAGGGCAACGTCGCAATGTGTGCGACGAGAGTCGCGGCAGCCTGCAGCCGACCCTTTTCTAGCCAACCGCTCCCGAGCTTACTAAGCGCTGCGTTGAGCGCCTCCCCAAACACTGGCAACTCGGTGGTGCCCGTTCGGCTGACAAGCGGATCGGTCAACCCGAACGTGGCGTGACCCGCCGCATCCTGCGTAAGTGTAAGCTCTGCGGATCGCAATACCTTTTGTCCGACGTCATGCTGGCCGTCGCGGCGTTGCACCCACTCCGGCGCGAGCACCGCAAGATAGCGCGGCAGCGTCACGTGGGCTGTGTGCTCACGTTCCTCGGACGGTAACACCGCCACCGCCCTGGCGTAGGTCATCACCACGTCCTTCGCCAGCGCGCGCAACGCCACAGAGTCACCCTCAGCGTCGCTACGCGTAGCCAACGCAAACAGACTCGCGGCCATGAACGACACCGTCTGACTGGTGTTGGTGGACCAATCTCCCGCTGCAGCAAAGCGTTCCTTCGACATCATGCCGCGCGCCAACAGCAGCTCCGTGACCTCCTGACCGACAAGCGGCAATAACGCTCGGGCGGTGGCGTGGTACGACGGGCCCATAGCATTCAACGCATGGGAGACGTGCTGAAGTTCCGCGAACTGCTCACCGAGCATCCCTGCGCCAACGCTGCGATCCCTTAGGCTCACAAGGAAGCGCTGCACTTGTTGATCGACCTGACTCGCCAGCGCCGCAGCACCCAGCTCCGTGCCTGCAACCATCACCGCGCTCGGACTCGCAAACCTGACATTTGCCTGATTCGCGGCCGGAGTCACACGCACCGGTCGACTGCTCCCCGGTACCAATAACGTGGGACCCTGGGGATCAGGTGCTGCCGTGAGCTTGGTTGCAGGCGTCGCAAGCTCGGGAATGACCTCGTTGACAAATTCGCCAGCAGGAGCGTGCGTCGGTGGGTTGGGTGCCCCACCCTCCCCCAAGGACACGGACGATGGCGGCTGCGCTGTGCCCACTTTCAGGAACTCGCTCATTGTTCATCTCCCGGGCTAAGAGTGGGGGCACATTGCCATAATCGCGCCACTTGCGACAATCACAACCAGCGTTGGATTCTTAGCGTGTGACGCAATGTAGAATCCCGCCAAAACTTGCGCCACACCCGGCGCTGGCGCGAAAGTAGCTCATCGACCTAAAAAGAGAGCCCGCATGCGCCGCTATCTCCCTGTTATGTCCCTGTTTTTGCTAAATGCCTGTGCCAAACCAACGACCCCCATCCCCGATCTGATCGCAACAGGATGGACCCTCCCGCCGCAGTCGGTAAGCGTGGATGGCCAACCACTGACAGCAGCAAAGGCCTGGGCGGCGCTCCCAAACGCACAACACTTGGTGGTACGACTGCAGCGCCCACGGGCCGATGACGCGCTGGTGCTGATCGGCGGCGCACTCTACCATGGCGTGCCAACGGCCTTCCTGATCGACCAAGAAACCGACCTCCCTTGGTTCCTACGCGAGGCCGAAAAAAGTTACCCAGGCCAATTGTTCCGGTTCCTCCGCGCCACCGCGGCAAGCGACAGTGCCAACCAGGCCGCCGCGCAATTCGCCGTTGCCCAGCGCAAACCCCAGGCGTCAGCACCGACGCAGTTTGACACTTTCCTGGGCTGCATGATGTCAGGATTGACCCCTGAACAATACGAGGAGAATCGCTCCCACCTCCTGGCTATCGACCAAGGTCTCAAAGCTCGCGGTTTGCTCCGCACCTTCTGCGAAGCCATAGCGGCGACGACGCAGGCCGAGTTCGGCACACCCGCCCCGCACCTCGTGGCCGACATCGACGCCCTGCGGGCAAGCCACCAAGCAGTGTTCTATGCCTACGATTCAGTGCCGCGGATGAGCAGCATGTGGGTGGAGGCGGGCGCGGTTGTCGCAGCCGGAATTCCGGCGTTGTTCCTGATATCCCAAACCGACGCGCTACCGCCGCTGTTGCAAAGCCCCCACAAGAACGTCGAGTTGTGTGTGTATGGAACGCATGCGACGCTGCTGACCGCCTGGGCCCCAGCGCTGGCGCCAGCCTCGTTTACTTGCCCTTCCCTAAAAAGTCCTTGATCGATTTATAGATCGCGTCCTTGTTGGGAATCTCGGAGATCAGCACGCGCTCGTCTTGGCCAAAACCCTCGCGCACATCTTTGATGAACTGCCCGGAGCCATAGGGACTTTCGACCTGGCCATAGCAAAAGGCGTTTACGTGCGGCAACAGGCGCGTCTTGATGACGTCCAAACACAGTCGGGTGTCATCTGCCGACCAGTTGTCGCCATCCGAAAAATGAAACGGATAGATGTTCCACTGCGATGACGGGTACTCGGCTTCGATTATCTCAGCGGCAAGCTTATACGCTGACGAAATCATCGTGCCGCCTGACTCACGGGTGTGAAAAAAGGTCTCACGATCGACCTCTTTGGCCTGCGCGTCGTGAATAATGAAGCGGGTTTCGAGCCCCTTGTAGTTGTGCCGAAGCCAGGTATCGATCCAGAACGACTCGATGCGCACGATCTCCTTTTGTTCGTCGCCCATCGAACCCGAGACATCCATCATGTAAATGATCACCGCGTTGAACTGCGGATCTTCGCGCACGCGCCAGCTGCGGTAACGACGGTCTTCACGGGTGGGGACGATGATTGGATTCTTGTGATCGTACTGACCCATCGACAATTGGCGCCTGAGCGCCTGCTTGAACGTCCGCTTGAAGTGTCGCAGCGACTCTGGACCGGTGCGATGTACGCCGGTGAAACGATAGTGCTCGGTGGTGATCTTATCGCTGCCTTTAGGCTTGATGCTGGGCAGCTCTAATGCCTCGCCCAACATCTCGGCAAGCTCATCGAAGCTGACCTCCACCTCCAGCGAATGTTCGCCTGGATCTTTGCCGGCTTCGTGCCCGTCGCCTTGCTCCAAGTTGCCGGGCTGCAACACGTCGCCGACGTCACCCTCGCCTTGGCCCACACCACCTTTCTCTTTGTGGCCAAATACAAAATGAGGCAGATCGATCTGGGGCACGGGGATGCTGATGAGGTCTTTCCCCTGCTTACCGATCATCTCCCCTTGGGAAATGTACTTCTTGAGGTTCTGCTTGATGCGCCCCCGCACAATTTGGCGAAAACGCGAATGGTCTTGTTTGATGCGCAGAGCCATGGCCCTTTCAATGTAACACCGGCTTGAGCGGCGCAACAGCGGCATTGCCACGGCCCCGCCAAACACGCCACACTTGCCCTGTGAGGTCCCCATGGCCGCTGCGTTACTCCTTGCAATCTCTGCACTCAGTGCCACCCACCACTGGCTAGACGTCGAACCAAACGAGGTTCCCCGCGCCCGCGCGGGTGCCATGGCAGCCTACGACGTGGTAGGCGACCGTTGGGTAGTGTTCGGCGGCATCACCCTGCTCGGGGTTGCCGCAGATAGCTGGAGCTACACAGATGCAAGCTGGCAACGGCTTGATACCCTCGGCCCAACGGCGCGGACCTACGGAGGGCTGATCTACGACGACGACCAAGAGGCGCTGCTGCTGTTTGGCGGTGCCGACGGCAGCGGCGACATCTCGGCAACCTTGTTCGGCGATACCTGGAGCCTGCACGACGACACCTGGGAGATCCAAAGCACAAGTGGTCCGAGCGCCCGCGAGCTTTTCGCATTCGCGTATGACAGCCACCGGCACCAGGCCGTACTGTTCGGAGGCCTAGACGACCAGGGCCCATCGGCCGAAACCTGGCTCTGGTTGGACGGCGTCTGGCAATGGGTCGATGCCTCAGGCCCTTCCGCACGCACCGGAGCGGCAATGACCTTTGACGCGGTCCGGGGCGAGTTGGTGCTGTTTGGCGGCCACCTGGGCGCCCTGTACTACGACGACACGTGGTTGTTTGACGGCGCGACTTGGCGGCCAGCAGCACCCTCCGAGAGGCCAACCGCGCGGGCTATGCACGCCTTCTTCTACGACAGCCACCGTGAACGCGCTCTGCTGGTGGGCGGGGTCAGCAACTACTACACAGGCACCGTTGAGCTGCACCGCGACCTGGCCGACACTTGGGAATGGGACGGCAGCGATTGGCGAGCCCTCGATGTGGATGGCAAGCTACCGGCCCGGCGCCTCGCAGCGACAGGCTACGATTCCGGTCGACGACGGGGGTTGCTGTTCGGCGGCCTGACAGGCAACGAACTCAGAGCTGACACCTGGGAGCTAGCCTCGGAGCGCTCACACCTGAGCTGTGCACAGGTGGCGAACCCCACTGCGGCGATATTTGTGTGCGTCGGATGGGTGTTCTGGTTCAAACGCCGGCATCAGTAGACCCAACCGTTGTAGCCCATGCCCAAACCAACCACGAGCAGTTGAGGGCGAAAGTCAGGGGCACGTTTGATGAAGCGCTCGTATGCCAAGTCGGCGGTCATGACCCAGGGGTCCCACATTTTCCAGAGCAGGCCAGTGGACGTCCGTACCGAAATATCTGGCAAAAACAGCGAGGTGCCGACTCCCACAAAGGGTCTAAGCGCCCCGCGTGCCCACGGATACCATTCACCCTGCAAGCGCATTCCCAATGGCCGCGTGGCGATGAGCGTCACTGCAGCACCTACCTCACGCCCGGCCCAAATGCCCGACACGACAACCGCCCGTCCCACACCGTCGGCCATGCGGCTCCAATCAGTGTCGACCCCCATCGCTAGCAACAAACCGCGGGGTGCGTCATGGAGGGGAGCATTAGAATCGCCCAACAGCGGCACAGCAGGCGCTGCCTCGTCAAAACCGTATGGCACAGCAGGCGTCAACCGATCGCCATCATCCGCTGGGAGCGCTAACCCAACGACGATACAAACGAATGCGACCATACCGACGTCTCCTACGGGTGAGCCGGAGACAACTTGCTATGATGGCTTATTCAAACCCAAAAGTTCATCGACGCGCTCTACCTGGCTGGGAAACAAATCGCCCGGGACCCGCTCGGGCCCGAGGACCTCAGCCACGCGATAGCGCGCGCAACGTTCCGGCTCACTGCGGCAATACTCAATCTTGAACAACTCGGCCGTGGCGGGACGTGCGGCCATGCGGTCGTTGAAGAAGGGACACTTTTCCAAACGTTTGCAATCGGCCATGAACCAGACCTCAAGCCCCGCTGAGCTGCGCCGCGGGAACTAGGCTACGAGCCAAGCGCCTACCTGATGAAGCACATTGATCAAAGCTTCGTCATCGCTTTTGACTTTGTCACCCTTTTGCAGACGTTGTTGTACGAGAGTGGCGGCGGTACGATCGAGTTTCCCCTCACCCACCATCTGGTTGAACACCTGGGCGCGCTCCGAACTGGCCAACGCTGCGAGTAGATCCACAACCTCAGGGATCGGCAACCGCTTCTTTTTGCCCAAACGCCGCTTGGCGCGACGTCGAATCGTGGCCGCGCTCGCCCCGGAGTCATCATCGTCATCCGCCGACAGCACCTCCGCGTTTGGGTCATCCACCGCATTGGGGATGCGTTCCCAGGACAGCAGAGGCGCTAAATCTAGCCGTTGCCCTAACACGTCCAAATCGCGCAGCAACGCCTGGCCTGCTTCCATCGTCAGCGACGGTTTGCCAGTGGCAGCGGCACGCACAAAATAAACCCACAAGCGCGCACACTCGTCGGCAGCCAGTTGCACCGGCGGCAACAAGCGCGCAGCCAAATGCTGCAAAGTCTCCGAGACCTGGGTCAGCGCCTCGGGTTTCTCGCACACAACCCGTGCGCCAATGAGGTAAGTCAACACGACGTCGCTGGCGTCCTGTGGAACGCCGGGACGAAACGTACCGACTGGAGGTGGTTCGAGCTTCTTGCGCCGCGCCATCCAAAACTCCCGACGGCGACCTTAATCCTTGGCGTCGCCACGCGCAAAAATCGAGGCTACAAAATTCAACACGTCGGTGGCACACACGTCGCAGTAGCCGTAGTTACGCACCATCCGTTGTTTGACAACGTCGATTTTCTCCTGCGTCTCGCGGTCGACCACGTTGGACACCAAGGTGGTCAACTTGATCGAGTCCTTTTGATCCTCGAACAGTTTCAGCTCCAACGCCTTGTACAAGCGTTCGTTGGTGCGAAAATCGAACTTCTTCCCTTCCACCGCTAAGGCACCGATATAGTTCATGATCTCGCGGCGAAAATCGTCCTTGCGACTTTCGGCAATATCGATCTTCTCTTCGATGGAGCGCATCAAACGTTCGTCGGGCTCCTCGAACTGGCCGGTGTATTTGTTCTTCACCTTTTCTTTTTGCGTGTACGCCTTGATGTTGTCGATGTAGTTGGCGCACAGCTTACCCAACGCTTCCTCATCGGCGGAGATCGCGCGTTGGACCTCGCTCTTCACCAGGTCTTCGTACTCTTGCTTCACTGTGGCGATCAGCTCGCGGAACCGCTTGCGATCATCCTCGCGGTTGATAAGCGAATGACCCGCCAAGCCGCTGTCCAACTCATTCAACAACAAGAATGGGTTGATGCAACCCGATGCCTTCTCGCTGACCAACGCATTGGAGATCTTGTCTTGGATGTAGCGCGGGCTGATGCCGTCGAGCCCCTCACGCTCCGTCTCTTTGCGCAGCTCTTTGACGCTCTCCTCGGTAAACCCAGGCAGCATCTTGCCATCGTAAAGCTTGAGTTTCTGCGTCACCGAAAGGTTGGCCTTCTTCGGGTCTTCTAAGCGGGTAGCCACCGCCCACATCGCCGCCATTTCGAGCGTGTGCGGCGCAATATGCTTACCGACGATCTTCTTCTTGTTGTAGTCCTTCTCGTAAATCCGAACCTCTTGCGACAGCTTCGTAATGTACGGAATATCAATCTTGACGGTGCGATCGCGCAACGCTTCCATGAACTCGTTGTTCAAAAGCTTCTTGTATTCGGCCTCGTTGGTGTGACCGATGATGACCTCGTCGATGTCCGTCTGCGCGAACTTCTTAGGCTTGATTTTGTGTTCTTGCGAAGCACCCAATAAATCGTACAGGAACGCGACGTCCAGCTTGAGCACCTCGATAAACTCGATAATGCCGCGGTTGGCGATATGGAACTCGCCATCGAAGTTGAACGCGCGCGGGTCGGAATCGGAGCCGTAGATAGCGATCTTGCGATAGTTGATGTCGCCGGTAAGCTCGGTGGAGTCCTGGTTTTTCTCATCTTTAGGCTGGAAGGTGCCGATACCTTGACGGTCCTTCTCTGACATCATGAAGCGTCGCACTTTGACGTGCTCCATGACTTTGTTGAAGTCACCTTTGTAGCGACTCATCAACTGGCGAAACACGTAGCGGCAGGCCGGACACAAATCGCCCTCAACATTGAGCGGATAGGTGCCGCCGGTCAGGCCCAACTCTTCAAATGCTTTGGTGCGCCATTCGGCCGGGATCAGCCGTAGCGGCTCCTCATGCATGGGGCACGGCATGTGTTCGCGGAACGGCGTGCCATCCTCGCGCACATCATCCAGGTACCAATCGAATGTGTAGAGAGCGCCATCGGGTTTTTGTGAGTAGGCTTCGAGCCCCTTCTTTAACAGGCGCACAATCGTCGACTTGGAACTGCCCACCGGGCCGTGCAGCAGGATGACCCGTCGCTCGGTACCATAGCGATTGGCGGCGCTCTTGAAGACGTTCACCAAACGCATGAGCGGAATATCTAGACCATAGATACCATCGGCGCCGTCACTCGTGGGGTCATCGAAGAAGAAATAGTGCACCAACTTCTTCTTAGAATCGATGTACTCCTCACGACCGTAAGACAAAATCATGTCATAGATACGTTGAAACGCGTTGCGCGCAATGTTGGGATTCTTCCGGACAACTTGCAGGTAATCCTCAAATGTCCCAGTCCAGTTCTGTTCACGGTAGGCGTCGACGTCCTGAAACGCAGAAATCTTGAGGGTCAGCTCGGCCATAGGTCCTCCCGTATCTACCGTTGACGCGGCGCGAAGTTGACGGGCTGCGCCAGCGCCACGATGTTGTTACGGTAGCACTCGTAAAGGTTACGAACAACCGAGGTGTAAGCGTCGCTTGGGGCGCTCAGCAGAGAGACCGCAGAGGAGGTCAAGCTTAATAACTCGCAGGAACTCGATGACTGCGGGTGCCATCGGCCAACGTTGCGCTAACGATCGCTTGCCGACATGCCAGGATCTGCACTGGCGTCCCGAGCACTCTCATCAATGGTCAGGCGCACAAAGTACTGCCGTGTCGGTGCCGGCGTTGGCGCATGACCGCCATCGTAAGCTTCTACGTAACGCCAACGTGCGTCGGCCACGTTGTGCACGCCTGCCATGAGATGCATGCCCGTCATACCCAAATTCTTGAGTGACATAAACACCGAGGCCACCGTAGCGGGAGCTTCGGCCTCGATATTGAAGTGATCGATCTCGCCAGCGTCTGTGAGGGTGGCCGAGTTGAAGCCATAGCGCTTTGACAAATACAGCAGTGACCCCGAAAACCACACATCCGACCACAACTCGACGCCGCCGTAAGCGGTGACTTTGTGCTGAGGGAAACCCAACAACACGTTCTGACGATAGCGATCGCTCTGGCCCAAGTCGCTGACGTCAGGATCCACCGGTGTCGCGACAGGGACGGCATACTGCGGAACCTCATTCTTGCCGGCGGTGTTGTAGTAGGAATAGCCGAGCGTCACAAAACCGTGCGTATCGCGCACGCGTAGCTCAAGCTCTGCGCCGCGCGAGCCGGTCTTGCTGAAGTTCTTGTAACCTTCACTCTCGGTGGCGGTGTCGTAGTAGTAAGAGATCGGGTCCCGAATCGTGATGTCGAAAGCGTTCACGGTGACGATGGCGAGGTTGTTCAGCTTATAGCCCAGCTCAGCCTCATAGACGGTGGTCTTTTCGGGCTTCGTCTCCACTGGGCGCCCGTTCACAGACGTCGGTACCATATTAATGTTTTCGATTCCTGGTGCACGAAACGCCTGACTGGCCATGAGTTTGCCGTGCAGTCCCCCAAACGCCAAGGTGTAGGCAGCCCGCGGCACCACAGAGCTGCCAGCGGTGGAGTGCTTCTCGGCGCGGCCCCCCAACGTCAATGAGCCATACTCACTGACGGCGAGCGCCTGGAGGAACACCGCGATATTGCGATAGCTGACGCGCGTCTTGCCGTCGGTGTTGCTAGGATTGTCGACGTCTAAAAACGGGCACTGAAACGACGTGTCACAGGCCGCGGGCGCATCCAGGCGCGCTCGCCGTTGATACGCCTCGACCCCTACCAAAACGGTCAGGTCGGATAACGGCCCTACACCCTCGGCAACGTTATAGGCGAGGGTGAGGTTGCCAAGGGTACGGTCGGAGGTCTTCATGTAGTAGTCCAGCGCCGTCGGTTCTGTGACCCGCCATGGCTGCTGGCGCTTAAAGCTAATACGAGGCGTCACCACCAACCCCGGCACCACCGTCCACTCATAAAGCGCCTCCGCGTATGTCCCCCGGTCCTGAAGGCGCCGCGGTGCTTCGGAGCTCGAATCCAGCATGTCGCGCAAATAGGTCTGGTAACCGTCGTAGATGAACCGCAGCTTCAACCCCTGAAGCCCCAGCCCGACGTTTACAAAGAGAGGCTCTTGCTGGCTGTTCTCGCGCAACATGCGGTACTGCACGCCGTACTGGTCCCGATAGATCGCGGCACTTTGGTGTGCCTGACCAGTGTACAACGCTAGGCTGGTCTCCAATCCCGCCAGTTTTGCAAACGTGTTGGCATAAGAGAGGTTGAGCATCGTGCGTCGCCCGCTACCGCCGTCAAACCAGCCCAATGACGTTGACGCCATGAAGCCCTTCTGATTGGCGGCGCTGCGCGTGACGATGTTGATCACGGCCAACTCGGCATAACCGCCATAAATGGCCGAACCGGGGCCGCGAATGATCTCGATGCGCTCCACCTGATCGATCGGGAAACGCTCGTTCATGCGTACGTTGGTGTAGAACGGCTCGTTGAATTCCTGGCCATCCACCAACACCAAATGACGGCCGTCATTGGA
>JAKLEG010000179.1 GCA_022703175.1 Myxococcota bacterium
ATTTCCAGCAAGTGGGCGCCCGTCGCTCGCGCAGGCAACTCCGCAGAAATGGCGGTGGCATAGGTGGACAGGCCAGCCGCATCGCCCTGGCGCAGCGCCAGATAGCCGAGTGCTGCCGCCAAGGTTCGCGCCAACTGTAGCTTGCTTGGGCGCCCGTCAGCAGTGAAGGCCATCGAGCCAGAATGGTCGACGATGAGCTCCAACACCAGGTTCGTTTCGTCCTCGAACTCTTTGATGTGATAGCGGTCGGTCTTGGCGTATGCACGCCAGTCGATATGGCGAATCTCATCGCCAGGGGCATACAACCGATGTGATGAGAATTCGATCGCCGAGCCATGTCTGAGCGAACGGTGCATGCCGGCCAAGGCGCCGTGCGCGACCTCGCGGGCGTTGAGTTGTAGCGTCTCGATTTCCGCCAGAACTTTTGGGTCCACTCCGTCAACCGGTAGGCGCACGCCCGACGTCGGGGTAGCCTCAATGCGCCTGTCGGGAGTGTTCGTCATTGTGTGCTATCGGCGAGCGACGCTCAGGATCTTTTCGATCAGATCGTCGGGCGTCACCTTGCGGGCCTCGGCATGGAAGTTGGTGAGGATGCGATGTCGTAACACCGGCTTTGCGAGCGCTTGAATATCGCTGCCGTCGACCACCGGGCGGCCTTGGAGGATGGCGCGTGCCTTGGCTGCCATGACCAGATGTTGGGTGGCGCGGGGGCCAGCGCCGTAGGCCACGAACTCGCGTACCTCGGCGGGTGCGTCGCTCTGTTCAGGGCGGGACAGTCGACTGATACGGACCGCCAGGTCAATGACCGGTTCGGTGGTGGGAACGCGCAATACCAAGGCTTGGTAGGCGAGAATTTCCTGGGGCGTGAGCACCTTGTCGAGTGCAGGCAGGTTGGCCGACGTGGTGCGTTTGACGATTTCCGCCTCTTCTGCGGCCGACGGATAGCCCACCTTCAGCATCATCATGAAACGATCGAGTTGCGCCTCTGGCAGTGGATAGGTGCCTTCTTGTTCGATTGGGTTTTGGGTGGCAAAGACGTGAAAGGGAGCCTCCAGCGCAAAGGTGCGGCCGCTGGCGGTGACTTTTTGCTCTTGCATCGATTGTAGCAGAGCCGCTTGGGTTTTGGGGGGCGTGCGGTTGATCTCGTCGGCCAACAGGATGTTGCAGAACACTGGCCCGCGCATGAAGCGGAAGCTGCGTTTTCCGTCGCTATCGGTTTCGAGGATGTCGCTGCCAGTGACGTCGGAGGGCATCAGGTCGGGCGTGAATTGGATGCGGTTGAATGACAGCGCCAGCACCTCGGCCAAGGTATTGATCAGCAACGTCTTCGCGAGGCCAGGGACGCCAACGAACAAGCCGTGGCCGCCAGCAAACAGCGTGATGAGCAGGTGTTCGATCACTTCGTGTTGGCCAATCACACGTTTGCCTATTTCCGCGACGATGCGGGCATGGGCGGCGTGGAGCGCCTGGACCAGGTCGCGGTCCTGTGGGTGTGATGATGCGATGGGAAGTGTGGCAGAAGTCATGGCGCGCGACTTTAGCAGCTCAAGGGAACAAGGGACAGAAGCTTAGCTCGATTTCACTCCCACCAGCAGTGCCGAGCCAAATACCAAGATCGGACAGGTCACCGCAAAGCCTGCTCGTGCCATGAAGCTCGTCAGATCGTCGACGCGGGTGGGCAGGAAAGGCAGGTGTTGATCCGACGGGAGTGAGGTCTCGAGTTCGAGAAAGGCCGCGGGGATGCGCCCGGAGTCCAAATGACCCTGAATGATACGTCCGCGCACCTGTTCGATCAGTTGCCAACCGGCGGGTCGCTCGGTCGCGACTTCGTCAGCAAGAAGCAACACGCCGCCCTTGCGGATCGAGGTGCCGAGCGCATCAATGATTTGGCGCTTCTCGGTGTCCTGTTGGTGGTGCAACGCAAAGGAGCAAAGGGCCAGATCATAGCAATTTGGCAAAAATGTCTGAGCTGCGGTGGTGGGAGTGGTGAAGTCGCCTGAGATCACTTGCTTGACGTTGTTCCCGAGCAGCGCTTGCGCGGCGCGCAGCATGCCGACCGCGCCATCCACCAAAGTGATGTTGCCAGCGGGATCACAGGCGGGTGCCACTGCGATGGTGGCGGATCCTGGGCCGCAGCCCAAGTCGAGGATCTCCTTTGGACGATGGCCAAGCGAGCCGACGATTTCCTGCATTGCGTTCAGGATGGGCACGTAGCCAGGCACAAGCAGCGGCCACATCGCTGGGTAGAATTCGACGATGCGCTCGTAGCGCAGAAAATTCATGGCGGCCCCAAGCCTTTAGCGAATTATGGATTACCGTCGGCGTCGGAGTTGCGCGGACTCGATTGGGCGGCGCGCTTCTCGATTTCTTTGTCGAGGTCGTCAAAGGCTGCTGCGGCTCTCTCGCGGACCTTCGCAACGGTGTTCTCGGGGAGCTCCTTTTCGAGCGCCTTGGCTGTCTGTTTCATGACGTCCACCGGATATACGCAGCCCCAACCATAGGTACTGCGCTTTTTTTTGTTCGGGCCCTGGCCGTCTTCGTCATACCAGTAGTCAGTGACGATGGCGCCTTTGGAGATGGCTTGGGTCGTGGCCACCGTCATCATTTCGAACGCTGATTGGTGGTCGTTGGTGATCTCCTCGGAGTACTGCGACACCAACGTTTGCAGCACTTCGGCGAGCTGGGCCCGCACATCTTCGACCACCACCTCGAAGGTCTTTTCCGGAAAGAAGGTCGGGAGCGAGAAGCCCACGGCGCACAGCCGCCCACCCGGTTGAATGCCGTTCTTATCCAGCCAGGCCGGGCCTGCACCCGCATGCTTGGTGTTCTTCTTTTTGGCGGCGGCGAGCATCATCTTAGGGTCGACCTTGAGCTTGCCTGCCGCGATTTTGGCGTCCACACAGGCGCGCGCATAGGTGAAGTTCTGCTGCATGAACGGCCCTGCGCCATCCACATCTAGCCAGTATTCCACCTTGGCCATGTCTTTGACTTGCTGGACCAGGTCGTCGTCCACTGTGAGCACCTGGGCCGTGTCGATACTCTGGCCGCTGTCGTCGCTGCGATCGATGATGGCCTCTTCGACGTTGGTTTGGATCACACCCGCAAGATTGCGAGCTGCGCGATCCGCTGACATCTCTTTCGGGTAGGGGGAGTTTTCGTCGTAGCCAGGGCCTGCAACACCTACGCCGCACAATTTGCTCGCTTCTACTTCGACGTGGTCGACCCACTCCGGTTTTGGCGTGGCGTTTGCCGAGGGCGGCGCAGCCTGGGCTGGTTTGCCTTGCTTTTTACTGCAGGCGGTCGCAAGGGCCAGGGCTGCGATAGCGATGGCAACGGAACAAAAGCGCATGGTGTCTCTCCTGACTTAAGCGATAAGAATACGATAACCGTGGCCCCCGTCCTAGAGGGAGGGCATGGTTGTATCCTTATGAGGAGGACGCGATGAGACGTAGCACTATTCTTCTTGCCGCACTCAGCGGCGTTTTAGGTTGTGCACATACGGCACCCGGGACACACGCGGAAGTTGTCGATCGCGAAGGGTCCATCAGCTATGTGGGTGGTGCGGCTGGAATTGGTAGCAACCAAGGCTTGGCCTGTGGCCAGGCGGTATCACGTGCGGTCGGGGCGATTGCCATCACTTTTGCGGACAAGAACGACGATATCGCTGAGGACGTGGCCAAATCCGTTGGTGTCAGCGACGGGCGCATTTTTCTACAGCGCTACGCCAAAGAGACTGCGATGGAGGCTGCTGTCCAAGATGTGCAGTTCGATCCCATCGAGCATCTCTGTGTGGCCAGTATTCGCTGGACGCCGCCCGTATTCGTGAAGGAGGCCATGCTGAAGTACGCCGAGGCCGTGAAACGCCAAGAACTCGGTTCGCCACCGGCCGTGAGAACCGCCGAATCGGCGACTGCGCCAGCGTCGACACCGCCACCAACGGCAGCACCTGCGCCCGCCGCAGCCACGCCCGCACCCACCGTCGTTTCGACCCCTGCACCGGTTCCCGCCCCCGCGCCTATTTGCGAAGCTGAGCGTGCGCACCATCGCAAGACGCTCAAGGCCAAGGAAAAGGCAGTGGCCGATTTTAATGAGTGCAAGCGACGCACCAGCGGCGATGAGGGCATTTGCTCGCGTTACAAGGCCTACAACGATGAGGCCACCGACAAAGAAACCGTGGCTCTGCAGCGCCTGAACGACTGTGTTAGTGCCGGTCGCTAGACCTAGCGGATCGCCAAACTCGTCTTCCGCACCTGGAACGTTCGATGATCGACCCGCAGCGTGCGTTACAACGCATTTACGACCAGATGGCTTTGGGGCCGCGCTATGTGGGGAGCGCTGGCCACGCGCAGATGCATGCGCTGTTGCGTCGTTGGCTTGCGGGCGCTGACGAACTTGCCGAGCAGTGTTTTGATGAGCGCTTTTTTGGTCAACGGGTTACCTGTCGGAATTTCCGCGCGAGCTTTAGCGGTACGCTGAACGAGCGTTGGTTATTAGGCACACATTACGACACCCGGCCGTGGGCCGATCGCGAGTTCGACCTGAGCGCACAGAAGCTGCCGGTACCGGGTGCCAACGACGGTGGCTCAGGCACGGCGATCCTGGCTGAGCTGTGCGAGGAGCTTGCGAAACGGCGCGAACGCCCGACGCTCGATTTGGTGTTTTTTGATGCCGAGGATTGGCATGAGATCGACGGCAAGGAGGTCTCGCTTGGGGCGCGTCGCTACGTTGAGGCGCTCGCGGAGGACACGCGGCCAGACCGGGTGTTGATCATTGATATGGTGGGCGGCCACGACCTGATGCTGGACGTGGACGTGAACTGCCAACTGCACGAGCCATCGTTTGGCTGGACGTTGGGAGTGTTTCAAACAGGGCATGCACTTGGGCTCCCGTGCCTGTCGCTCAAAAAGCCACATCCGTACAAGTGGCTCGGCTGCGACCACACGCCGTTTCAGATGGCGGGCATTCCCACTGCATTGCTCATCGATATCGACTATCCAGAATGGCATACAGTGCGCGATCTGCCGGAAGCGTGTGACGCTGCTTCGCTGCAACAGATCGGTAAACTTTTGGAGGCACTGCTGTTTACTGGACGTAGCCCAGCGCCTTGAGACCGTCGAGGCTTTCGCCATTGGTCACGGGGCGCGGGTCGCGCTCGGCCTCCTGTAGGCGCATGAGCGGTTCGGAGCGCGTCATCAGGTCGCTCACAACGTCAGCGCGCTGGACTCGATGGTCATGGAGTTCTCCTGGATCTGCACTGAGGTCGAACAGGGCATCGAACGGCTCGCTTTTGCGCGGGAAGGTCGTGATGTGCACCCAATCGCCTTCGCGGTAGCGATAGATGCGTTTGCCAAAATGACTTTGCGAAGCAAACACGCCACGCGTCGGCGCGGCTGTTTCGCCGCGGAGCCAAGGCAAGAGCGACAAACCTTGGATGCGCACGCCATCGGCACCTGGTTCTAAGCCTACGCCGGTGGCCTCCAGCAGGGTTGGGGTGATGTCGACGAGACCCACCGGGGCTGTTAAATGCGTGCCCGGAGCAATCGCGGTGCGGATGCGGTCGGGCAATTGCAGCAGCAGCGGTACGTGCACCAGCTCACGGTACAGGCTCTGGCCGTGGCCAAAACCGCCATGCTCCATGAACTCCTCGCCGTGGTCGGCGGTAACCAGCGCGATGCCACGGCTGCCAAACCGTACTGCCCATGCCTCTAAGAGTCGCCCCAATTGGTTATCTAGAGTATGCAGCTCACCTTCGTAGCGGTGGCGAAACAGCGCGTTCGCCTCGGCGCTAGGCGTGGTGCCTGGGTTGGCTCGTAGGCTTGCGGCCACCCATGAAGCGTAGGGGACAGTGTTTGCCTCGGGGCCTTCGGTGTCGGTGTGGGCGAACGGTTGATGGACATCCATATAATGGACGTAGAGAAACAGCGGCCGTTCGTGGGGGGTGTTAATGATCGTGAGCGCAGCGTCGGTCACGCCTGGGGCCCCTTCGGACGTGGTCGGAAGGACCTCGCGGAGCCATTCCCGTGCCACCATGGGCAGCAGACGAAACCCGGGCAGCGAGAAGGCAAAGCGATATGCCGAGCGTTGATGCCAGGTGTCGAACCCCTGAGCGAAGCCGTTACGACGTTCCAAGAGCGCGTTGTCGACGACTGCCTCGGTGCGGTAACCGGCCGCGCGCAGGCGTTCAGCCAGCGTCGGGGCCCATTCTGGTAGGAAGCGGCGAGCGCTGTACAACGTTTCGGGATGAAGGCCGGTTAACAGCGTGGCCACCGACGGGATCGTCCAACCCGCGGCCGATTCGGCATCATCGAAAATCAGAGCGTGCTCGGCAAAGCGGCGTAGTGCCGGGGCCAGCGGGAAATCGCGGGCCGGTCCATAGGTGGTGTCGGCGCGCAACGTATCGATAAGCACGATAAGCGTGTCGGTTGGTGAAGCGAGCGTGAGAGGTGGAGGAGGGGGGAGGGGAGGGGGGGTGCGATCATGGCGCGCCAGGTATCCGCCGACCGCGACGCTCACCGCGAAGAGGAACAACGCGAGCGCCGACCCGCGGTGTCGGAGTCGGGGCCAAAGTCGTTGGGGAATGATCCAACCCAGCGCAAGGCCAACGAGTGCGATCAGCGTGATCTCAAGGGCTGCGACCACGGCGATCAGCGCGAACCCTGGAAGGCTAGGCGGAAATAGCGCACCAATGGCGCACCACGCGCCTACTAAATCGGCCATGAAGAACACCAGGCCTACGGTTAGTGCCCATGTGAGAGCTGCGGATTGTCCTTGCCTGGTTGTCACCCAGGTCCTCATGGAGACGGTTGTCCGAGATGTCAAGCGTCGGCCTGTTGGGAGTTGGCATGCATCGAGGGTTGCTCCTTCAGCGAGAAGCCGATAGCCTGCCAGTCGCGCCGATGGACTACCTGAGCTATTTTGACCTGACCTCGGAACCGTTTTCGAACGCTCCGTTGTCCCGTTTCTATTTTGGCAGTCGCCAACACGCCGACGCCTTGGAGCGTCTGAAATACGGCGCGGCGACGATGAAGGGACTCGCCATTCTGGTGGGTGACATCGGACTCGGCAAGACAACCCTCGCACGCCGCCTATTGGAATCGTTGCCTGACAGCGAGTACGAGGCCGCGATGCTGGTGATGGTTCATGCCGGTATCACGCCCAACTGGCTCCTGAAGCGCATCGCCATTCAACTCGCAGTGCCGGAGCCGGCCGACGACAAGCTCACTATCTTGTCGCAGCTCTACCAACGGTTGGTCGAGATCCATCGCAGCGGCCGCAAGGCCGTGGTGATCATTGACGAAGCGCAGATGTTGGCCAGCCGGGAGTTGATGGAGGAGTTTCGTGGGCTGTTGAACCTCGAGGTCCCCGACCAGAAGCTCATCTCGTTCATCTTTTTTGGCTTGCCCGAGATCGAGCAAAATCTGCGCTTGGATCCGCCGTTGGCTCAGCGCATCGCGCTGCGTTGCCGGCTTTCGCCGTTGGGGTTGGAGGACAGCCATTCGTATGTGCGTCACCGCCTGGCGTTGGCGGGCGGCGATGATCAGGCCATCTTTTCGACCGCCGCACTCGACGAGATTTATCGGTTCGCGCATGGCGTGCCGCGGTTAACCAACACGTTGTGTGACAACGTGCTGTTAGAAATGTTCTTCGCGAAGACCAAGCGGGCTGACCCAGAGTTGGTTGGTCGCGTGGCTACCAATCTAGGCATGTTGCCGGCCGGTATTGCCGAGCCGCCGCCGCCCGAAATCGTGTTGCCTACGGACGAACCAGCGCGTGCTGGGAGTGCGGGGTTCGACGCGATGGTGCCAGCGCCTCGTGATGAGGTCCCTTCGTACAACCAGGGCTTGCCACCTGGGCTTTCCCCCGATGACATCGCAGCGCAGGTGTTGGGAGAACCGACCATCGAAGAATCGCCGTTGCTGGCCGAGTTCGAGGCCGCTGACACTGCGGCAGCGCCCGAGCCCACCATCGAACCAGACCTGGGCATGGTGGAGGAGCCGCTTGAGGTGGTGCCCGAGCCTGCGATGCTCCAACATGTGGTAGCGCCCGACCTCGTGGTAGAACCGCAGTTACCAGAGTTTTCGGATCATCGTGAGGTCTCGGATTCGGTGGCCTCTGAGTTAGCAGCGGCAGAACCGAATATCCCATCTAATGAGCCTCCGTCGGCGGCGTTCGAGGATGTCGCCGTCGTCAGCGATCCGGAGTCTGTTGCGGCCGCCACGCATCTACCAGAGAGTTCGCCTGACGGGCCGTCGCCGTGGCGCCCGAGTGTCGACAGCGAAGGCTTGCCTACCGATGTGCCCGAGTTGGCGGCCACCGACCTTGAGGTTTTGCCCCCGGGTGAAGAGCCCTCGTTGGCATCGAGCCTCTCTGATGAGACATGGGGGACATCCCGCGTGGCGCCGCTTGCTCGGGCGTTGTCGGTCGAAGCCACGGAGCCTGGCGGGATGCCGGTTGACATCGATCGCGAACCTGCCTTTGCTTCTGTGACCGCGCCACTGCCTGGTAGCTTGGCCAGTCACGAGGTCGAGGTTGACGTCGAGACCGATGGCGGTGAGCTGCCGACGCCTGACGCTCCGGTCGAGGTAGAGTTGGAGGCTGAGGTGGAAGTCACCATCGATGCACCCAACAGCATCATGGAGCCGCTGCCTGCCATCGAGACGACCCCAATTCCGACGGCGGCTCTGGTGTTTGCGCTGGTCCCAGAACCCATGCCCGAACCGCCTCCTGTTGCGGTTGCGCCGGCCGCAGTCGACGCTCCCGTGCCCGCCTTGTTGGTGCCAGTGGTGACCAAGCCAATCCCTAAGCCGGCTCTAGCGCGTCCTGCTAGCCGTTCAATCGATTTGGCCGAGATTGATGCACTGCTCGCGGATCTGAACTTGGCCCCGAAAAAGAAGTAATCCGGGCGTGTCCGCTCCGCGTGGCTGACGACAACGAGGCCGTTTGAAGCCAGGACCTGTTGTCGTCGCCCTCGGTTTGCGGCCGTTGGGGGCTACAGAGTTGTGCCCACGTTCACGCTCGCGTAGGCCGCCCATTCATCGCCCAAGGGTAAGCCCTTGAAGTTGGTCCAAGCGGCGCTGAGGCCCGGTTTCATGACGACGGTACCCAAGGAAATCGGTGCCGCCACCGTGAGCAGGCCATCGTAGACGTTGCTGTCAAAATCGGCAGCGGCCTTGTAGCCAAAGCTCCCAGAGAAGCTCAGCCCGACCTGTTCTGAGAGCATCAGTGACTTTGCCACGGAGGGATTGATGTAGACATGGCGCCAGCCCTCGATTGCGTCCTGCGCGGCGTAGAAGTACGAGATCTTAACGCTCGCATCCACTGGGCCGCTGAACGCAACGCCTAGCATCGGCTCCACGACGGTCGGGACACCCGTTCCCGCGACCTTCTTGTCGGCAAACGGGTATAGATACACAATCCCACCAGGTACCACCGACCACTGGTCGTCGAGCTTCCGTGTGTAGGCCACAGTCAGGTCATTCTCGCCGCCCGCACCCGCATCAATGCGCTCGCCAACGTTGCCGCCCAGGAGCTGATAGGCTCCCCAGTAGCCAAGCGTCAGCGCGCCATCCATCCCCGTCCAAGTGACGCTCGGAGCCACAAAGGCGTGCTGATCCATCATGTCGTCTTTGGCGAAGACATTGAGGCCACGAAAGATGTACATCGACGCCAAGCCAACATCGACGGCCACGCTGTTAGCCTGAGAGGGGGGCGCGTCGGCGGCGGGATTCGAACCAGTAGCGGCCTTCTCTTGGCCCATGGCAGGGGCGGCCAAGAAAAATGCGACAGCGAAGCTTCCAAACATCGGTGCTGTGAGTGCCATCGCGATTCCCCTAGAGGGCCTTGGCTTCAGCGCCATCAACATATGCTTGTTCACCATGTAGCGCGGTGTCCAAGCCCTCCATTTCGTTTTGTTCCGTTACCTTCACCGGCGTTACCAAATTGATGAGCAACAACATGCCGTAGGTAAACACGAAGGCGTAGGTGCCAGCGCCCAAGGCGGCCACCGTCTGCTTCATGAAGAAGCTAATGTCGCCAGCCAACAAGTGTCGATTCCCACGACCTTTGACCCCTCTGGCCTAAAGTTTCTCACGAGCATTGACCCCCCTGCACCTGGAGTTTCCCAGGAGCATTGACCCCTCTGCGTGACCTGAACCCATGACGCTGCCAA
>JAKLEG010000018.1 GCA_022703175.1 Myxococcota bacterium
TCATGGGTTCAGGTCACGCAGAGGGGTCAATGCTCCTGGGAAACTCCAGGTGCAGGGGGGTCAATGCTCGTGAGAAACTTTAGGCCAGAGGGGTCAAAGGTCGTGGGAATCGACAGCTTCATCAGGAATCGCCTTCCGGTTTGCAGGCACTGGAGGGCCCTTGCTCCAGCAGGTGATCAAAGCCGCCAAGAAACGGGATGGCACCGAAACGGCCCTGGAGATAGCCCTTTTCAATGCGGAGGTCTTTGCGAACATTGAAATCTACGAGCGAATAGAGATGGGTTGCGCCAGCCGAATCCCTTTCCGTAAACCAGATGCCGTCACGTCTAAAGAGGTCAAGGTCGAGTAAGGTCGATTCGTGGGTAGTGAAGAGGAGCTGGTTCGCGGTGCTAGAGGACTCCTTCAAAAAGTACTCAATCAGTTTTCTTGCTAGAAGCGGATGCATGCTCCGCTCTAACTCATCGATGACGAAAACCTGAGGTTCGTCTTTCAGTGAATGGAACGCGGGAAGCAGGTGCAGCAGACGTCTTGAACCGTCGGATTCGTCGTAGAGCGGCAGCTTGGTCTTGGTTCCATCGTCACAGTCATGTACGGCCTTCACTTCCTGCAAAAACACCGATTGCGGATGTTCTGGATCCAACACAAATTCCGTGTCACCAGGCCCTTTCAGTGTTGCGGATTCGCCCTCCACGATGTTTTCGAGAAGGACCGCAAGCTTGGACTCGCCCAAGATCTGTGATCGTGGAATCTCCGTACGCGATACTTCAATCTGCGCGATACCGGTCCCCGAGGCCTCAAGAAAGCGATTAACGAACTCTGCAAAATCTTGGTCTCGGTACAGTCGGCCGTAGAGATCGTTGTACTGTGCTCCAGGTGAAATAATGATGAGCCGCGTCTCAAACCAATCAAGCACGGCACTCAGCCGACTTCCTTGCGCTTCGGAGCTTCCGAGATTCTTGACCTCAGTCAGAAAGAGTTGGTTTGGACGAACCCCCAGTTCTACGAGCGCTCGAAGTTTTGTACCGGATACGGGCTCGGCGCCGGGGCCGAGATTAATCTCAACGACATTTTCGGCATCAGTGGTTCGCTGAAAGACCGAACGCGCCCGCGCCCCTTCGTAGGCGTCCAGCCACTCTTCATGGACACGTTCCGCATCACAGGCAAATCCGTAGCAATAGACTTCACCACCTGCGAGAAACTGCAGCTCGAAACGACTCGGCTCATTTCGGGTGCGGGCCGAGAGCCTAAAGGGTTGGTAAGGAATTCGTTGTCCTGCATCCCTTCCTTCAAGGATTCGGCGCTGCACAAACCTCAGCCCTTTGATGAGATTCGACTTTCCCGCCCCGTTGGCGCCATACACTGACGCAACCCGCACAACCCGCTGGTCTGTTCCCGGGACATCAACGCACGTCTTCTCGGAAGGTTTAGGTTCGTGGCGAAGGTTTGCAAGCAGCTCAAATGACTGCTCGGCATCGAATGAACGAAAGTTCGAGACCGAGAACGATAGGAGCATGGTCCACTCTTTGTGATTTTTTCACAAGATTTGCCATATACAAGACCATGTCAACATTATCGACGTTGTTATCTGTGACTTTTTCACAGAAAAAGGGATTTGGCGGGTAAGAACAGCAACCGTTCGGCCGCTTTTACCACTCCGTGGGCAGATAATCCTTAAAGAACTTGCCCCAGGCATGTTGTCCGGTGGTCAAGCCATCGAAAATGGGTGCCACAATGCGGGCCGCGCCGTCGACGATATCGAGGGGTGGGAAGAAGCCTTGTTCGGAGGCTTTACGTGCGGCGTGGGCCACCGGATCTTCGTCGCTGACCCAGCCGGTGTCGACGCTGTTCATATGAATGCCGTCTTTGACGTAATCCTGGGCGCTGGTACGGGTCATCATATTCAGCGCCGCTTTGGCCATGTTGGTGTGTGGGTGCTTGTCGGTTTTGAGGGCGCGGTAGAACTGCCCTTCCATCGCCGAGACGTTCACGATGTGTTTGTCGCGGCTCGGCACATTTTGCAAAAGCGGCTTTAGGCGCGCGTTCAGCACAAACGGCGCCACCGCGTTTACCAGGTGCACTTCCAAGAGTTCCACTGCCGACACGTCGGCCAAGGGCAGGCGCCAGCTGTTGACGGTGCGCAGATCGATCTGTTGCAAGTCTTGGTCGAGCGCACCTTTCGGGAACAAATGCACGCCGCGCTGCTCATCTCCGGGAGCCAATTCGAGCTGCGTCAGGGCGGCGGAATTCACCACCCCTTCCACATGCCCAAAACGCACCAGCGCTTGGCGCGTATCAGCGGGCAACAACTCCAAGGGGCCACTCTCGCCCGCCATCAGGTGGGCATAGAAGCCGGGCGGCCGGCGTACCGTTTGGCAGGCGTTGTTGATAAGAAAGTCGAGGCGTTGATGCGTGCTCACAAACTGCCGACAGAAGTGCTCGACGCTGGGCGTGTGGCGGAGATCCACGCCATACACCTCCAAGCGCGAACCCCAAGTTTCAAAATCCTCCTCGCGAGCGTAGCGGGCAGCAGCATCCCGCGGGAAGCGGGTGAGCGCGATGACATGGGCACCTGCGCGCAATAGTTTCAGCGCCGCTTGGTAGCCAATCTTCACGCGCGCGCCCGTTACCAACGCCGCCCGGCCGCGCAAATCGGCACTCTGCTGACGTTTGGCGAAGTTCATATCCCCGCAGGCGCTGCACATCGACGCATAAAAATGATGCACCTGGGTGTAATCGGCCTTGCAGATGTAACAGCGCCGCGCTTTGTGCAGCTCAGCCTGTGGCGCACAATCAGCCTCAGCGATGCTCTCACCCAACGCTTGCGGTGGCCGCCGGAGCTGCGGCTTGAACACCGGTGCGGTTTGGCCCAAGCGCAAACCGGTGTTGTTGAGCAACTCGACATCGGCCTCACGGCGCTCTTTGCGGTCGCGCACCCGGTAGGTCTTGGCCAAGCGGCGACGCTCTAGCTCCTGCGGATGTGATACCCGCCCGGCGGCCTGCAATAAATCTCGACGCAAGGGTTCATCCAGGTCGGCTAAGAGCGAGCGATCGTTCACGATGGCTTGCAACAGCTCCAGTGCTGTCGTCGCCTGCGCACGCAACTCAGCAGGGGAATTCAGGTTCGGCGTCGCGCCGGGTGGCAATTTAGCGCAAGGCTCATCCATGGTGTACAGCTCCAAAGTGGCAGACCAATGAGCTGTGCGCGGCCGAAGGTCAAGAGCTGCCAGCGTCAGAACGGCGTGTCGGCGCCCTTTGCGCGTGAGGTTTTCCTAAAAGATGCTCTGCTGTCAGTCCCCGGACCACGAAACAGCCAAAAGGCACCCCTAAAAAGAAATGCAAAAAAGAGTTGAAAGAGGCTCGCCAAGCAGTGCAGGGCGTGGTAGCCAGCGTTTCTAATGTCGCCCTTTTTGGCGACACGTTAATTGGAGATGCAGGAACATGGGTAAGAAACTCTTCGTAGGCGGGCTCAGCTTCAACACGACCGATGACGGTCTTCGCGAGGGCTTCGCGCGCTTCGGCGAGATCAGTGAAGCGAAGGTCATCAACGACCGCGACACCGGTCGTTCGCGTGGTTTTGGTTTCGTGACGTTCACTGATGAACAAGCGGCCCAGAACGCGATGGCCGAGCTGAACGGCACCGATTTCGACGGCCGCACCATTAAGGTGAACGAAGCCGAAGACAAGCCGCGCGGCGGTGGCTTCGGTGGTGGTCGTGGCGGTGGTGGTGGCGGCGGTCGCGGTGGCGATCGTGGCGACCGCGGCGGTCGTTGGTAGTTAATCTGTAAGCTGGTGGGGCACTGTTTGTAAAAGGTGCCCCGTCCCGCTTTCGCACATCCGAAGTACGAAGCGACGGTCTTCGATACACTGGCAACTTCCGGTTGTTAGTGAGGGTTCGTCTGACATTTGCCAGTCGCTGTTTATGACGGTGAATGAGAGCCGAACGCGCTGATGCACTTCTCCGATAATCTCGCTACCCTTCTTGACCAAGGTGTTCTGGATGACATTGTGCGACCGCTGATGAGCGGTAAAGAGGCACAAGTGTATCTGGTGGTGGCAGGCGGTGAGGAGTGCGTCGCCAAGGTCTATAAAGAAGCCCAGAACCGCACCTTCCAAGCGCGCGCCAGCTACACCGAGGGGCGCAAGGTGCGAAACAGCCGCGACCAACGCGCGATGAGCAAGCGCTCCAAGTATGGCCGCGCCCAAGACGAAGCTGCTTGGCGTTCCACCGAGGTAGATATGATCTACCGCCTGCGTGACGCCGGGGTACGGGTGCCCGCGCCTTACAACTATATCGACGGCATCCTGATTATGGAGTTGGTCAAAGGCCCCGACGGCCAACCGGCACAGCGCCTGGCCGACCTGACTTTTACCCGCGAAGAAGCCCAGCGTATTTTTGACATCTTGCTAGGTGAGGTGGTGCGCATGTTGTGCGCTGGCGTCGTGCACGGCGACCTGTCCGGCTTCAACGTGCTCTTGGCTGCCGATGGCCCCGTGGTGATCGACTTCCCGCAAGCGGTGGATGCGGCGCGCAACCAAAACGCGCGCTCCATTTTGATGCGTGACGTAGACAACTTGCACCAATTCGCTGCCCGCTTTGCCCCTGGCCGTCGCGCGCTGCCGTACGCCCAAGAAATGTGGCGCCTGTATGAGCGCGGAGAGCTTACGCCTACCACCAAGCTTGTAGGTCAGTATGCCGGTCCTACCGGCCGCGCCGATACGCATGGCGTGTTAGATCTCATCGCTGACGCGCATCTAGACGAACGTCGGCGCCGGGAACGCTTGGGCCAACGGCCACCGAATAGTGGCTTTCGCGAGCGCGGTCCGTCTCGATCGGCACAACCAACACGCGCCCCGAGCGTACAGTATGTCTCGGGCCTGCCGCGCACCCCTACGTCACCCTCCCCGGCCAACACGCAGCGATCCCCGAATCCCCAGCAAGCATACCCAGCGCAACGCCCGGGCGGCGGTCATCAGGCACCATCACCCCAGCGACTCGCTCCCACTCACGCTCACGCAGCGCCCCTGCCACCGCGCGGCCCAAATCCGCATCACGAGCCGCATGCCAATGTGCGTGCCGCCACGCCTTACCACGCTCCGGGGCAGCCAGGCGCTCTTGGTGCCGATGGTGCCTCTGGGACGCCTCGCAGGCGCAGACGTAGACGCGGTCGGGGCGGCCCACCGCGGCCAAACAATTCCAGCAACTAGATAATTACACTGCGTTTTTCTTAAGCGCTGACGCGATCAAGGTGAACGTGTGCGCCCAGGTAACGTTCGATGGCGGCGACAATTTGCTCGCTGGCGTGCCCATCGCCAAAGGGGAAGCGGGGCGTGGCCATCTCGGCGTAGGCGTGCGGGTCGTTGAGCAGTTTGGTCACGGTGCGCACGATGAGCTGCGTGCTGCAACCCACGAGGGTGGCTGAGCCCACTTCGATCGCTTCGGGACGTTCGGTTTCGTCGCGCAGCACCAGCACCGGCGTACCCAACGCAGGGGCCTCCTCTTGCACACTGCCCGAGTCGGACAAGATGATATCGGCGTCACGCATCAGGTGCACAAACGTGGGGTAGCTTTGCGGTTCGAGCAGGTGCACATGGGCTTGATCGGCGAGCGCCTGTTGCACTTTGGCGCGCGTGGCGTTCATGTGCAAAATCCAGAAGACTTCGATATCGTCGCGGCTGTTGATGAGCGTGCTGATGGCTTGGGTGACGTAGCCTACCCGCTCGAAGTTTTCGCGCCGATGCAACGTGACCAGCAAGCGACGCCGGCCAGGCGTGGCTTGCGCCAAGATGTCCCGAGCGGTCGCGTTGTCTTGTGAGGCATACAACTTGAGCGCATCGATGGCGGTATTGCCACAGACGATGATGGTTTGCGGATCGACATTTTCGTTCAGCAGCGCCTCTTTGGCGCCCACCGTTGGGGCAAAGTGCAGCGACGCCAAGCGGCTCACCAGACGGCGATTCATTTCTTCGGGGAAAGGCGAGTAGGGATCTTGGGTGCGAAGCCCGGCCTCCACGTGAAACACCGGGATCTGTTGATAGAAGCCGGCCAAGGCCCCCATAAACGCGGTGATGGTGTCGCCTTGCACCACGATGCCGTCGGGCTTGATCTGGCTCACCACCGGATCCAGCTCGGCCATCAGGTGCGCGCTCTTGGCACCCAAGGTGTCCAGTTGATCGGGCCAGGTGATGCTAGCATCAGGGGTGACATCCACGTCTCCCAGCACTGACGCCAAAAGCTCGCGGTGCTGGCCTGACAAGCAGACCTTCGGGACGAGAGTCTTTGACCGCCGCATCGCACGCACGACCGGCGCCAACTTCAACAACTCCGGACGCGTGCCGGTGATCGCAAGAAGCGTACGCATTCTGGGCGGAGGGTGTCGCAACTTTTGTGGATTGGCAAGAAAAAGGCGTCGCGGAAACGTAGAAAACGCCCGCTGCGCCTAGGTTTACCGCGATTCCTTCGATTTGCGCGGGCGCCGGCAGATGTTAACGCGGCGGCCAAACAGGGGCTGGTGATTGCCACTCGTCGAGCACCTGGCCTTGCACATAGCGCACAAGCTTGACGAGCACCCCTTCGGGCCCAAAGGTCAGGCGTTCGCCGTGGAGTTGGCCGTGTTGGTAATGCTCCACAAGCGTCGGCGCGCCCCAGGCATCCAAGGAGATCCAAAGACCGTGTCGCAGGCCGTGGTCGTTGGTGACTTGCTGGGTGATCAGCTCGTTGCCATTCCAAGTAACACTCGGACCATGGGGCAACGAGCTGCTGGGTCCAACGATGTAGCAACCGGCACTGTGTGCGCCATAGTCTCCAGGCTGCCGCTTGTAAGTCTCCGGGCCCTCACCATACAACTGGCCACCATCGGGACACGCCTGCGGTCCCCAGGTCCAAAACGGTCGCGGCGCGGCCAACGCCAGCGTGATCGCCAAGCTCACCGTGCCGTCGGGATTAAAGAACGTCCAGTCACCGGTGGGCCGACCGTCATCGTACGTGCCCTGCCAAGCGCGTTGGCCATGTGGATAAAAGGCCTGCCAGGCACCGCTGGGGCGGTTGTGGGCGAACTGCCCCCGCTGCGCGATTTGACCGTTCTCAAACCAACGCGTCACAAGACCCACACGGCCGCCGTTGCCGTCCCAAAAAAACTGTTCGCGCGGCTGCCCGCTCGGATACCAGGTGCTGTTGTCGCCGTCGGCAAAGCCGTTGCGATTTGCGCCTGCTTCAGCCAGTTGACCATTCGGGTAGTAGCGCCGCCACGGCCCGTGGCTCGTGCCGGGCACCGTGCAGCTCCCGGCATAATAGCGGCAATCCTTCTTGCCGCTCGGAATCTCACAATGCTCACGAAAGTAGCCATCTTTGTCTGCGTGACCATGCGCGACGGCGCTCTCAGGACACATCAGACGCGACCGCGGCAGCTGAGCGGCGCATCCAGGCCCAACCCCAGCGGCAATGCATAGCAAACAGGCGGCGATTCTCATGTGGTACTCCCATGCCAGCGATTCTGAGCGCCGGCAAGCCATGGCCTCGCGTCCGACAAAAGTCGAGGCCACGGCGAATAGCGCGCATGGCACGGGCGTCCTACCGGCGCGTTGGCAAGCACGTGACATTCGACGTTGGTTTCACTATGGACGCTTGGCTTCATCCTTTCGGATGACGCATGGGGGTTTCAAGATGTTGCGGTCGCAATTATCGAGTGTAGCTTGGCGGTTCGGTGTGGCGGCTTGGTTGCTCGCAGCGATGGCCTGTAGTGAAGACGCCACCTCGGGAAAAAGTACCAACACGCCGCCTGTGGACACCGAAGCGGCCAAGTGGTTGGCGCTCCCCGAGGTTGCTCCTACCATCTACACACCCGGGAGCGATACCCAACTCGCTCAAGCCACCATCGATGCCGCAGGCGGCACGTTAAGCGCTCCGGCCGAGAGCGTGTTTGCGGGCGTCGAGGTGAGCATTCCGGCGGGTGCTGTCAGCGAGCCCACCGTCTTCAGCTTGGGTCAACGGGTCGGGGGAAGCTTTGCCAACGTGCCCGAGGGGATGACGATGGGCCCGGTGTTGGCGCTCAACTCGAACGGCGCCCACAGGTTTCCGGTGCCACTCATGATCAGCAGGCCGTACACCGACCCCTCAACAATTCCGGTACCTTTCTATTTGTCTCCAGACGGCACTCTCAAGATGATGGCCCCCGAGCCCTTAGATCACGCGGGCGGCCGGACCAGCTTCAAAACCTATCATCTCTCCGATTTCAGCTGGGCCAACACCGATCCCAACAACCTCAAGGCGGTCATGACTGGTTTCGACCCTGGCGTGCACGGCTTTGCCTTTAACAACCAAATCGCCGACGAGTACGCACCTGCCGGCCGCTGCGTTGGCATCAGCTTCTTTAGCCGGTGGTATCGCCAAAGCTACGGTGCCGGGTTGTATGGCAAGTATCAGGCAGCGGTGCCGAGCAAAGCTAAATCGAAGCAGATCTCCGGCGAAGAAGTGCTCGCCACCCGCGCGCACCTGTCGGTCTATCGCAACAACGCCACGATGTACGTCGACCCCTTGCCCGAAACACTCACAGCGATCATGGCCGGTATCGCAGTGGGGGACGACGTGGTGGTCGGTATCTCCTGCGACAATGGCACCAGCGCGCACGCGATGTTGGCCATTGCTTTCACCGACAACCAAATTGCCTTCTACGATTCAAACCACCCCACTCAGTGGAAGGCGGCGGACTACACACTCAACGTCGCGGCCAATACTGCCAAGCTCGACTACGGCGATCGCACACAGCTCAACTTATTTTCAGAGCTGCCGCAAGAAGAGGGCTTCGCAGCGATCTTGCGCGACGCCGATGCGCGCTTTCACGATGAAAATCAAACCAAGGTGGAGATCACCTCCCACCAAAAGGGAGACACTGTCGATACCGCCGACATCACGCTGAGCGGCAAGTTGCACAGCGGCCAAGTGTTGGTGCGCGAAGCGACCTTCTGGGTGCAGTACCCCGACGGCAGCGAATCGGAACGGCAAATCCTCACCTTCGATGAGAATAACAAGGACTTCGACGTGCCGCTTAAGTTGGTCGACGGCAAGAACCGCATCATGGTTACTTCGCGCGGCTACCTGATTGGCGACCCGAATCCCGCCAAGATCTCAACCGACATCGAAAAAGAAGAAGAGAAGTTTGAATTGGAATACGACCTAGACGGCAAAAAGGGCAACCTGACCTTCGAGCAATCTAACCTTTGGGGCAGCTTCAGCTATGAGGGGGATGCCGAGCTCTTCTGCGATGGCCCCGACAGCCCCGACGGTGGCAACGGCGACTACATCGATTACACGCAGTGGACGGTGCAGGGCACCCTCACCAACAAAACCACCTTTGCCACCAACGAAAACGGCTCGCCGTGCACACTGGTCACCGGCGCGACGCAACCGATCAATGCGGGCGTCACCTTCCGCGTCTGGAAAACCGATCCGCCTACGGCGCAGTTCCTCAGCCTCAACATCCTTTGGAGCTATGAGTGTGAGGATGGCAACGATATCGGTGGGTTGCTCATGTACAACACGCGCACTGGCGGCTACTGCGCTCAGCTCGCTACTGTACCCGTGGACGACTTGGACTCACCTGCCGGCTCCTACACGATGGACTGCATGAATGCCTTGCAACCCGAAATCGGCGTGATCACCGGCAGTTGGAGCTTTCAACCGTAGCTTGGCACTTAGCGACCTTGGCTTAACCAGTAGCCATCGCTGTTTTGATTCGGGTCGTAACGATCGGGTTGCTCCGCCGGTGCAGATGAATACATCGATCGACGTTGCATCTCAGCCAGATGCTCTTGTGGGGGCGCGCCGCGGTTCGGTCCAGTCCAAACCGCATCTCTTTCGCCGGGGGAGTAGAAGTCGACCTTGTAATTCCCGGAGCCACGGTTCATGAGCGCGGTTGCTACCTCGCCTTCGACCCGACGACGAAAATCGTATTGGCTCTCGCGGGCCTTCCTGTAATAAACGCCAGCGGAACCGTCGCTGGCCTGCGCAGTCACATAGTCCGAGGTGTACTTCGGATTGTTGTTAACGCTGAAACCCATGGCATCCTCCTGTGCGGTACACTGGCCACCCAGCTCCCACACCCTCAGTTGTCGGCGCAAAGAGCCACAAGTTGCGAAAAGTCGGAGTCTGCTTCTTAAAATTTTCGCTAGGCCGCCGGCAATCGGCCCCCGTCAGGGCAGTTGCTCTCTAGGTTCGTGCGCCGCCCCCTGCCCCAATACAAACGCGAAGACGCCCTGTACCACCTGGCTCATGCGCACATAGTCGAGCGTGTCCCAGGTATCCCCTTGGCGATGGTACTCACGATTACGGAAAAACGACGTATCGGTCACCATCAGGGCCGGGAAATGCTCGGCCCAGTAATTGAGGTGGTCGGAAAAATCGATGCCAGGGATGCCGGCCGGAGCGTTGAGCGAATAGACCGGCAAAGGCGCCGCACCCTGCATGGCCGCCTTGAGCTTGCGACACCAAAGCGCATCCTGCGGCCTGCCTACCACCGCGATAAAGTTCCCGGTACTTGGGTACAACGCCGTCATGCCCGGCGCCGGATACTCTTGACGACCTTCGTGGTCGTCAAAAAATCCAATCATTTCAAGCGAAAGCATTAATTCTACGGCGCGCCCTTCGGCCTTGAGTCGGGCCGCATGGTGGGCGCTGCCCATGTTGGGGGTGCGAAAATTGGGCGGCTCCTCTAGGCTGTAAGCCACCAACTCGACCGGCACCTTGGGAGGCTGTTGAACCAACAAGCGTGCCAGTTCAATCAACCCGGCCACACCGCTGGCATTGTCGTCGGCCCCAGGGGTGTAGGAATCATTGGGAGTTGCACCCGTGCCGGGAGCTTCGCCCTCGGTTGCCCCCACCGAGTCGTAGTGTGCGCCAATCACGAGCCAAGCTGCGCCACTGTCTTTGGGCCCAAAACGAGTCACGAGGTTCTTGAACGGCTGCCCGGCGACCTCGAACACCTGCGCCTCAGGCGTTGCGCCCGCCTCGGTGAGCGCCTGCACGATGTAGCCAGCCGCTGCCTCCAGCTTCTCTGGCCTATCGAAGCTACGCGGATGGTAGGTCTCGGAGAGCGCGCGCACATGCTGCTTCAAACGTTCGACGCTAGGACTGGGTACCGCCATGATCTTCGGAGTGATACCGGGTTGCGTAAGCCACAGCAACGCCGCCAACAGCGTCCCCAACAGCGCGCTCAGCACCCGCAGAACCCAACGAATCATAGGCATCCCCTCGTGGCCGTGATGGTGCCTGAAGCTGAGTCCCCGCTCAACTTCTTGGTGTCACCCAGCCCGCCGTGATACGAGCAAGGCTCCCGCAACGTGAGGAGTTCTGCCATGGCAGTATTGAAACGCGATGAGGCGATGGCCAGTGAGTTGAACGTCAACGACGTGCACACGATCCTGGGCCCGGAGAGCGCCTTTGAAGGTAAGCTGGTGTTCGATGGCACCGTGCGCATTGACGGTCGCTTCAAAGGTGAGATCAAAACCGACAACACGCTGGTGATCGGCCAAGGGGCGCGCGTAGACGCCACCATCAACGTCGGCAGCATCATTGTCAACGGTGAAGTCCAAGGCGATATCTTCGCCAAACACACCGTCGAAATCCATGCGCCTGGCAAGCTGCGCGGCAACATCACGACGCCGCAGCTCTCCATCGCCAAGGGCGTTATCTTTGAGGGCAGCTGCCACATGGACGAGGCCCAAGCGAACAACAAGGTTGCGGCCCCGGTGACGCTCTTAAGCAATCGCGACAAAGATAAGGACAAAGACAAAGACAACGGCTAACCGCACAGAGCCGCAAACTGCGTGAAGCCTTATCAGGCGCTATGCCTGATGGGCCGCATGAGCGTAGCCATCCGCGCCGCCAACCGAGGCGCACAGCGTTTCGAGCCAAAGGGGGGACTGCCCGGTGGTTCGCGAAATCGAGTTCGAGTTTCGTGAGGACGACAGCGGCGGCAAGTTCATGGCCTGCGGCAACGTGCTCAGCACGCTGCGCGACACCATCAATCGTGGCGATATCGATGCCGCGGCTCGTTTGTACGCCAGTTGTACCGAAGGCGTCGGGGACGAGATCTTGGCCGATGTACGCGCTGGCGCCTCCAGCCAAGCGCTCAAGGCCACCGCCGCAATGTTCGAGCAAGCCCGCGATTTCATGCGTGCTGCCCAATGTGCCGAGCTGGCTCAACTGTTAGAAGACGCCGCACGCCTGTACGAGGCTGCCTACGACTTCGACAAGGCCGCGGCCCTCTGGCTGCAAAGTGGCAAGGTCCTGCAGGCGGCCGCGCTGTTTGAGAAGACCAAGAACTTCGCTAAGGCGGGTGAGCTCTACTTCAAAGCTCTTGAGTTTGTGCGCGCCGCCTCTTGCTTTGAGCAGGCGCGCTCGTACCTAAATGCCGGCAAGCTCTACATCAAAACCGGGCGCTACGAACGTGCGGTCGAGGTGTTGCAACGTTTAGAGGCCCAAGCACCTGGCTATGCTGATGCCAGGCAACTGCTGGCGCGATTGTCTGCCCACCGCGCCGCTCAAGCACAACCTGCTGCCGCGTCGACGCCCGTGCTAGCGCCAGCACCGCTCGACTTGGGTGCCTCCAAGCGAACATCGCCGGAGCAGATCATTGCCATCGACCCCGAGTTCGAGTTCCTGAAACAGCTGCCGCTGTTCGCTGAGCTCTCCCTTGAAGAGCTGCGCGCGATCCACACACAAACCGAGCGGGTGCGCTTTAAAGCCGGCGAGACGTTGATCCGCCGTGGTACGCCAGGCACAGCGCTGTTCATCATCACGCGCGGAAAAGTCAAAGTCGCCACCCGCGACGCCCAAGACAAAGAGCTGATACTCGTGGAGCTCGAAAGCGGCGCCTATGTTGGTGAGATGTCGCTCATCGACGCAGCCTTAACCAGCGCCGATGTCGTAGCCGTAGAAGAAGTCGGTGCTTTTCGCCTGTCGCAAGAGCATTTTCGCGAGCTGTTGCTCACCAACGAGCGCATCGCTTTGCGCTTCTATCGCACCTTTGTTGGCGACCTGGTGCGGCGCCTGCGCGACACCAATCGCAAGCTGCAACAAAAACCTGCCTGAGCCCTGGGAGTCCAGCGATGCCGAACCTGCCTGCAACCGCCTCAGACGCTGGCCATGTGGCCACCACCGCCGCGTTGGATAGCGCGGGGTTGCTCGACAAAACGCTGCTGTTCGGCAACCTCCACCCGAGTCACAAAGAGCAGATCTTCAAGGTGCTGACGCGCCAAGAGCTGCCGGCCAATCACCTCATTTTCAACGAGGGCGACCCTGGCGATTCGCTCTACATCGTGCGCTCCGGCAAGGTGCTGGTACACACGAAAAACGAGCAACTGGGTGTGACGTTTGAGTTGGCCACGCTGGGGCCTGGTCAGGTGTTTGGCGAAATGGCGTTGCTCACCGAAGAGCAACGCAGCGCCTCGGTAAAAACCCTAGAGCCAACGGTCCTTTACGTGTTGAACCACGAGCTGTTCAAAAAGCTTTTGGGGCAACTACCGAGTATCAGCCTAGGCATTGCGCAAACCTTGGCGCGTCGCTTGGGTCAAGTGAACAAGCAGCAGAGCATCGCCTTTGGGTCGCTCTCCGATCAGGAGTTCGACCCAAACGTCTACCACTCACTGCCGGCCGCAGTGCTGACGCGCCACAAAATGATTCCGCTGTCGCTCAAAGGCAAAGTGCTGTCACTGGCGATGGTCGATCCCTCCAACGTCATGGGACTCGACGACGTGCGCCGCTTGGTGCGCGACCTAGAGATCCATCCGATCGCCATCAGCGAAGCCGACTACGCCCGCTTCCTGCGCGAAAAGGTTAAAGCAGCCCCCAGCGGCACTGTGCCGCTCGGCAAAAGCCAAGCCGGTGACGCCACACAGATTCGCCTGTTCATGTCGGGCGATGCGCAAGAAGACAAAGGCACCGATGTGCAAGGGCCCGAAGTGGTGCAGCTCGCTAACCAAATCATCGCCGAGGGCATTGAGCGCGGCGCCAGCGACATCCATATCGACATCGAGCCCTTGGGGATTTTGGTGCGCTACCGCATCGATGGCCAAATGCAGCAGCGCGACAAGGTGATTCCGCTGGGCTTCACCCGGCCGTTACTCGCGCGTCTCAAGGTGCTTGGGCATATGGACCCAACCGACCGCCAACATCCGCAGGATGGTCGTATTGCGCTGGCCTATCGTGAGCATAACTACGATTTGCGTGTGGCCACGATGCCGGTGCGACGCGGCGAGCGCGTCACGATGCGCATCTTGGACAGCTCCACGAGCCTCGTGGATATCAACAAGTTGATTCTGGCACCGCGGCTGGCACAAACGGTCGAACAGATGGTGGCCCGCCCGCAAGGGTTGGTGCTGGTCACCGGCCCCACCGGCTCCGGCAAATCCACCACGCTCTATTCGCTGTTGAAGGCGCGTATGAGCAAGCAGCGCAACATCAACGTGGTCACCGCCGAAGACCCTGTAGAATACTCGCTGCCCAACGTTGCCCAGGTGGAAATCCGCGAGTCGCAGGGGCTCACCTTCCCAAGCGTGTTGCGCGGCTTCTTGCGCCACGACCCCGATGTCATCCTTATTGGCGAAACCCGCGACGCCGAAACCGCGCGCATCTCGGTGCAGGCCTCGCTCACCGGCCACTTGGTGCTCACGTCGCTACACACCAATAGCGCCATTGATGCCATCGTGCGCCTGAAAGACCTGGGGCTCGAAAGCTATCTGTTGGCCAGTGCCTTGTCGGGCATCGTTTCGCAGCGCCTGGTGCGCCGGAGCTGCCCGGTGTGCGCCGTTGCCAAGCCGCAACCCGCCGCCGTGCTCGCCACGCTCATCAAAGGCGGCTTCCTAAAAGAAGGGGAGCGCGTAGATCTCAAAGAAGGCCCGGGCTGCGACACCTGCAAGGGGAGCGGCTTCCAGGGTCGCGTAGGCATTTACGAGGTGTTGTCGTTGGCCGAGTCGACGCGCACGTTGATTTCTGCCAACGCTGCCGTTGCAGAGATCAAGGCCGATGCCATCGGCCATGGCATGATCCCTCTCGCAGCATACGCCGGGTTCCTCCTGAAGAACGGCCTCACCACCCCCGCAGAAGTGCTGCGAGTGGTCGAAACCTAACACGCTCTTTGTGATAACTAGCGGCTGCTGCCGCCGTTGCTGCTGGCCAAGAGAATCGTCGCGAGCCGCATGTTGTCACGCAGGTGTTCCTGCATTTGCATCATCGACGCAGTGGCATCAAACCCTGACGGCAGGCGCCCATGTGATAGCTCGGACAGCCCACTCTCCAGGCGGTCGACATAAGCCTGAATCGCCGCGCGCCCCGTCAACACCGGCCCGTCCTTCAACGTGATGGTGCCGTCGGGATTCAACGTGCCGCCCAATTCCTTAGAGACAAACATTCCGGGTGGAAGCCCCCCCAAAAGCACGCTTTGTGCGGCGTCGCTGATGCTGCCTTTTTGGTTGCTATTGACGTCGGCAATAAAATCGCCGCCACCGTCATACAGGTCACCCAAGCTCTTGCCATCTTTCCAAGCGTGGTCGCTAGCCAAAACGAACATCTGACCGTCGTTGTTGGCTTTGTCGTAGCTGAGGCCACCGGTGTCGGCGAGGGTGGAGTTGCTGGCTTGGGTGAGATCCATCGTAGCCAGTTGATCGCCAAACTGGATCATCAGCTTGTCGCTCACCGTGATGTCGCCCGCCCCCTTCTCGCCTACCTTGATCGTGTCACAGAAAATTTTGGTACCATCGGGCAACACAAACGACGCATCGCGGTCGAAGTGCCAATCGTCTTTGCCGTCGTTGTTCTCATCCACGTGCGGGTCGCCCCAAATGCGGTGCTCCTTGCCATCCGGCTCACGTACCCGCCATTGTCGACCGCCATCATTAAACAGCGTGTAGCCGCCCGGTGTCTTGATGCTGCCGTCGGCTTGCTTGCCAAGTGTCGAGAACGCGCCACTCTTCAGCGCCTCACGAGCCCGCGCCAACTCCGCGCGCAACGCACTCCCCACCCCCGATTGCAGCCGCGACGACAGTCGACTCTCGACGTTGTTTTGCACCACCCAGTTCATCAGGGCGTTCACATCGACGTCGCTTTGACTTTGCGAGAAGGTGTACTTCACCTTTTGCCACTGCGCCTGAGCGTCACGCACACTGCCGCGCCCAAACTCCGCGCTGAACTTCGTGACCAACACCGCGGCCTCAGCATCTAGCTCCTTCACATTGAAGCTAGTCGGCGCATCGGTGGTCGGCAATCGCTCACTTTTGGGAGCACTGACAGCCTTGGAGCGCACGCTGATGCGTTCCATTTTGTCGGCCGCCACCGGTTCGGCGACGGGAGCTTCGGTCACCTTGTCGACTTTGGCCTGCGTGTTTGTCAGAGCCGGGGGCGCAAGGGCGGTTTGGGTGGGCGCCGCAGGCGTGGTGTTGGCCGCGCGCAACGTCGCCTGAACGTCCGACATCACCGAAGGGTCGAGCTGGCGATTGATCATGCCGAAAAAACTACCATGGCCTTTAGAGGCTTGCTACCTGGCGACGCATAACGCGTTGTCTCCCAAAGAAGAGCGCCGCAAGTGCCGCCGCCCAGGTGGCTCCTGGCGTATCCCGGCAGGCACAACCCGCCACCAGCGCCGTACTGGAGTTTGACGGGGTGGCAAGACTGCCATCGCTCGTCGGGGCTGCGCCATCTCCTGGGCTTACGAGGTCGTCGTGCGATGCATCTCCAGCCGGCACCCCATCACTGGTGGTAATCGTATCGGCGCCACCACCATCGGGGCTCACCGCACCGTCGTGCTCGGGGTAACCACCATCGTCGGGTCCGCTGCCATTCAACTCGAAGGCGCCAATATCAATCGTGCTGACACTCACGCGACCTTCGCGGTTGGCAGCGTGCACGTACATGAAAATCGGTAACAGGTTCATGCCGGCGCCGGTGCCCGGATCGATGCCCGTGTTCTCAAGCGGCGAACCCGACAGTGGGTGATAGTCGTAGCTTTCGGCATCGGCGAACAAAGGCGAGGTGCCTACGTAGTTGTGGCTCAACACGGCCGTCGCCTGACTGCAAACCGTGCCCGGGCCTACAAAGGCGTTGTTGGTAAGGATGGCCGCGGTGGGGTTGGCCGCCTGGATATTGACGAAGGTGCCGCCACTGGCGCGGTTGTTCACAAACGTATTGTTGATGACATACAGATCGGTGCCCGAATTGCCGGCCGCACCGCCCTCCTCGCGGTACGTGAGCATCGTGGGGTTGTGAGTCGAGTCACTCTGCTCGATGACATTACCCAACACCACTGAGGTGCCACCGTTGGGCAGGTCGATCTCGTAACTCTGCCAGCCGGTCGCCTCACCAGTGATACGATTATACAGAATATAATTCTCGGCGGCGCGCGATTTTACCAAGTGGCCTTCTTTGGCGTGGTGAGAGTACGAGTGGCGCAACGTGAACTTACCGACGTTGCCGATGTACATGTTGTGGGCGTACCCCACGCCATCGCCGTTGTTACCAAACTCCGAGTATTCAACGAGGATTTCGCTCGAAAGGTTGGCGCCGGTCAGGATGCCGTTCTCGTTGTCGTGAAAGTAGCAGTGTCGCAAAGTCAGGTTGGTGCCCTCTTGGCGGATGCCAGCGCCATTCTGGTCGGCGACGCTGCAACCGGAGAGCTCGATATTTTCGATGGTGGTGTCGTTGCCACCAATGACCCAGATGGCTTTGCCTCCTGAGTCTTGACCATCGGCATCGATATGAGCGCGGCCGTTCACGCCGCGAATCGTCAGGCCGTTCTTGTTCCAGTAGCAGACATCGCCAGCGTAGTTGCCACTGGCGTCTACCTCGATGAGATCCCCGTCGGTGGCGGCAGCGATGGCCGCACAAGGCGCGGCAAACGTTTTGCCCGGACCGACCGTGCGGGTGGCCGCCGACGCCATACCAAACAGCAAATACGTCAAGGCGCCTATCCCGACGGAACAGAAGCGAGCGCATAGACTCATGCCGGCAGGCTAACGCACCCACCGACTTGCTACCAATAATTCGAGCGTTGTTTTGAAGGCTTAGTGTGGCACAACCACACGCAACGTGGCGATCTCGCGCCGCGCGGCTTCGAGCTGGCTCTTAAGTTGAGCCTCACGCATGTGCGCAGCCTCTACCTCCTGGCACATCGGAAAAACCGTGCCCTCAAGCTTCGCTTCAATTTCGCTGACCCGCGATGCAATGCGGTCTCGCGAAGCCAACGCTTCGCGCAGTTGTTGCTCCAACTCGCGCACACGCTCGTCGCTGCGTTTCAGGTCGTTGTGGGCCGTTTGTACTCGCTCGTCGGCGGCTTTGCGCTCACGATCGAAAGTCCGCTGCAACTCTGTCAGGGCCTGGGTTTGTCGCTGTTGCTCGGCAGCAACTTGATTACGCGCCGCCTCCAACTCGCGGGCCAACCCTTCCCGCTCCGCAGACATCTTGTCCAAGAGGCCCTTGTAACCCCGCGCGACGCTGCGCGCCTCCTCAATGGTCTCTTTGCGATCGGTGTCCACCAAGCGCACCAAGTTGTCGATCCCCATCGCCGTGGCGTTGGTGTCTCCCAAAAGCTTGTCGATGCGTGCCAACAATTGGTCGAGCAACAAGGTGTGCCGGTTAAGCCCACGCTCCACAGAATCATCGGTGACATCACGGGAGTGCTTCATCAACGCTTCCACGCGCTCGATCAGCACGTCCAGACGATCTACACCGCGTGGAATCCCGCCCCCAGGCAAAGTCTCGCGCAACGCTGCCAACTCCCCAGGGAGAGTGGCCTCCAAATCCAGGTTCTGCGGCCCGCCAATTTCGGTTTTGACACCAAACGGGTTGCCGCCGATGACGGTGGGCGAGGTAAACGGGTCATCGCCTGGTGCGGTTTTGTCTTTAAAAGGGCTCATCGGCTCACCACAACCCCGCCGCCACGACGGCCGCGGCCAAGATGATCAGTCCTCCGATGAGAGCATAGACCCACAGCGGCCACAGGCTCGGGTTGCGAATGACATACAACGTCATCGTCGTTGCGCCCACCGGCTCTATGTCGGCATCCATCACGGTCACGTGTGCATCCCAACGTCGATCGTGCCGACCCACCCGGTTGAGTTGCGACTCTACGAAATTCAGCCGCCGAAAACAGGCGTTTTCTACCTGCTGCAAACGCGCAGCGAAGGTCTCGGAGGCGGCCGTGTGCTGGCGGCTAAACCACATGGGAAAAGAGCATAGGCGCCGCAAGCGTGAACGTCAAAGAGCCGGCTTGTTACTTTGCGACAGCAGCCGTTAGCACGGCGAGAAACACCAAAGATTCGCCGCCCGTGTTGATGAGGCCATGCTGCTCCCCGCGGCGACACAAGGTCGCATCCCCTGGGCCCACCGGGAAACGTTGTTCGTTCCACAACGCCTCACCATGGCCGCGCACAAACACGTACAGCTCTTCATTGTCCGGGTGCGGATGCAAGCCAATCGAGGTGCCTGGCTCCAGGGTCATCTCGGTTACCGCTTGCACCCCGGTCAATTGGCCAGGATTTAAGTAGGTGCGAGCATGGCCCTTGCCATGGCCGCCGCGCATCGCCTCACGCGGTTCCACGGCCAAATCGCGGTGATAGTAACAAGGGGCCACGCTCACGGCGTCGACGTCGCTCATGGCCCCCGGTCAAATCATGAAACCGGGCCTGAGCCCAAGAGGTTCAGCGCTGCCAAACTCGCGTAGGGCGGGGTGTCGTCTGGATGCCCCACAATCAAGTGGTCCAAGAGCGGCAAGCCTAGCAGCTGCGCGCCGGCGTTTAAGCGACGAGTCAGCACCAGATCGGCAGACGATGGCACCAGATTTCCCGAAGGGTGGTTATGGGCCACGAGCAACGCCGAGGCATGTCGTGCCAACCCGGCCGCAAACACCTTGCGCGGGTCCACCGGACACGCGTCCACCGAGCCTTCGGCCACCACGGTCAGCTCCAACGGCCGATGTTGCGCATCCAGCGACAACACCACGAAGCGCTCCTGCTCGGCGAAAGTCAGCGTGGAGGTGAGATAGGCATAGGCATCTTGCGCTTCTTTAATAGGCCGCGCCGGCACGGGGCGCCTGAGGACCCGCCGCCCCAACTCCGCAAGGCTCGCCACCCGTTCGGCTTCGCCAAGCGACAGGCCGGCCGCTGCCAACGCTGGTCGCGACCAACGACTGAGCGCGCGCAGAGTGCCCGCAGCAAGGAGCAACGCCTGAGCCCGCAACTGCCGCCGGGGCAGCTCACCGTTTAGGTAGAGCGCCAACAACTCCTGGTCGGAGCGCACAGCCGCCTGGCGATTGTCGAACAACGGGGTGGCCGTGACCGGTTGGCAAAGTAAGGCATCAGAAGAGTGAGACATGGGCGCTCCTTGCCAACCTGCCTTGGCAAGTTCAACGCCAACGGACCGAGTCTCGATAAATCAAGGCGTTACGGCAAACACCGGACACGGGTGTCGCAATTTGCGACACCCAAGTGTAGCGCGCGAGGGTTTAATAACCTGTGGGTCTACCAGCGAATCAAGGCCGCGCCCCAGGTGAAACCTGCTCCGAACGCCGTCAAGCAAACCAGGTCACCCGCCTGCACCCGCCCTTGATGCACGGCTTGGTCCAACGCCAACGGAATCGAAGCCGCGGTGGTGTTGCCAAACTCAGCGATGTTAGAAAAGAGCTGCGCGTCGGTAAGCTCCAACTTACGCTGCACCATCTCGGTGATGCGTTGGTTAGCCTGATGCGGAATGACCAACTTCAGGTCGGTCGACTTCACGCCTTGCTCGGCCAGTACTTCGTTCACCACTTCCGGCATGCGGGTGACGGCGTGTTTGAAGACGTGCTTGCCATTCATCACCGGATACTGACGCCCGGCTTCTAGGTCGGCCACTGAGATGCGCGGGCTGACGGCACTGGAGGGGAACGGACACTCAAGCTCGGAGACATAGCGACCATCGGCGTGCACCTTCACCGACAAGATGCCCCGGCCATCGTCACGGGGGTTGGGCCCAAGCACCGCAGCCGCGCCACCATCACCAAAAATCACCGCGACATCTCGGCCCCGATCGGCGAATTCCAATCCCGAGGACTGCGCCTCGGCGCCAATCAACAAGATGCGCTTGTACGTGCCAGTGCGGATGAAGGCGTCGGCCATTTGCAGGCCGTATAAAAAGCCCGAGCACTGGTTGCGGACGTCGTAGGCCGGCACCCCCGCGGGGATGTCCAGCTTGGCCTGCACAAGCACCCCGTCCCCGGGAAACGCTTTGTCAGGGGAGAGCGTCGCATAAATGATGCAGTCGATCTCGTCTTTGGAGACCTTGGCGTCTTCCAGCGCCTTCTTGCCAGCGCGCGCACCCAGCTCCGAGGCGCCCATCGGCTCGTTCTGCCAGTCGATGTGGTGGCGAGTTTTCACGCCGGTGCGCTGCTGGATCCACTCGTCAGAGGTATCCATCAACTTGGTCAGGTCTTCGTTGGTCACAACTTTCTCTGGAACGTAGTGACCCGTGCCCAAGAACATCGTGCGCACCATTGGCGACTCCTTTACTGTCGTGGGGTCACGCCGCATACACCTGCACACGACCCAACCCAACTGCTCCGACGTCTGTCGCGGCACGGTATGCATTGCCTGTGCCGCAATGGTCAAGGCCTTGCTGCGTCACGTCGGGGATGTTGTTGGACGACCTACCAAATCCTGGCGCATTCTGGGCCGCCAGCTATAGTCGGAGGCTAAGCTTGGTGGTGCAGTCGTGGAGGCTAGATGTCGAGAACGCGAGCCGTCGTTTCATGACTTTTGGCTTCTACCTGTCTGGCGTGCGTAGAGTCGACCTCCTACGTGGTGCTGAGCATAGAAGACCCTCAGCAATTGGCAGTTGCTACAACTCACCTAGCAGTTGGCCCCGACCGCACGGCGCTCACGCCCGTCACACCAAAAACTCTGAGTTTTCCCATCCGCGTCACGGTCACCGCGAGCAAAACAGGCGAGCAGGAACTCTGGGCTGAAGCCCTGGGCAGCGATGGTGTGTTGGGCCGTGGCCACGTACTCGCCACCTTTGCAACGAGCGGCGCCCCGAGCGCAACGCTGACGCTTGGCAAACCGTGTGCGATCGATTTGGACTGCGACGATGCTCTTTATTGCACCGGTGTTGAGACCTGCGATCAGGGGATCTGCACCCCCGGCGACGCTCCGTGCGGAGCTAGCTTCACATGCGTGACCGCGACCTGCATCGAACAAGAGGGTGGCCTCGGAACCTGTAGCGTCAGCGTCGACCACACGTTGTGCGCCGAAGGTGAGTACTGCAACCCCGTAAATGGCTGTATCCCCGGCCAAGGCTGCCAGACCTCCGAAGAATGCCAAGCGTTGGACGGCTACAAGTGTAACGGCCTAGAATTGTGTGTGAATTTGGTATGCACCGGCGGCACGCCACCCTTCGTCGACGATGGCAACATCTGCACCCAAGATGGCTGTAACGAAACCGAAGGGGTGTTTCATGCACCTAAGTTCGGCATTGATGGCACAGCCTGCGGCGAGGATGGCGGCGAGCGCAAGATCTGCATCTTTGCCCAAGGCGGTTGTATCGCCTCTCGTTGTGGCGATGGCTTTGTAGATACCCAAGCGACACCAACGGAAGCCTGCGACGATGGTCCGCTTAACAGTGACGCCTGGACCCTGGCCCGCCATTGCAACAGCGCCTGCTCCGATTATGCGCCCTACTGCGGCGACAGTGCCATCGATGCCGGGTTTGAGAATTGCGACGACGGCGACCCCCTCGATACCAAAAACGGCTGCAACGCCACGTGTCAACGCAACGACGTTTGCGGCGATCCGTTCGTGCAAAGCCTCTATGAAGAATGCGACGACCAAGACAACGATAATTGTAACGGCTGCAAAAACAACTGCGAGCGTGGCTGCATCTGTAGTGCCCCCAACGCCTGCACAGGCGCGCGCTTCTGCAGTGATGGCGATTGCCTTGATTGCAACACCGCTGCGCATTGTGGCCCAAGCTGCGCAACCTGCACCGACGAGCTCCCTGTGTGTGGCGGCGCCGTTGCGGGTTGCCAATGTACCACCGACGCCAGCGTGCGTGGTTCGTGTGGCCCAGGCACTTTTTGCGATGATGGCAGTTGCACGGCATGCGACTCCCCAAGCCACTGTGGCCAAGAATGCTTAAGCTGCGGCGGCAACACGCCGTTGTGTGGTGGGGCGGAATCCGGCTGCATCACCGGCGACTGCGCTGGCCAACCCGACTTCACGCTTTGCAAAGTCATCACCGACCCCGATCGCTCCTACGATATCTGTCTCGATGGCGCCTGCGTCTCGCCTGGTTGCGGCATGGAGAGCTGCAATCCGCCCGGGCCGAGCTTCGCACGCGGTACCATCGATGCAGACTGGCAACTCCCCGATACCAGCCAGCGCTTCTGTCGCGACAGCGCCACCATCACGGGTACCTGCGCTGGCGTGGCCGGCTCCGGCACTTGTGGTGCCACGAGCTTCTGCGGCTTGGATGCGCAGTATGGCCCAGATCTCCTTGAGTCTATTCCAGGGTCGCGTTGGTTGCGGTCGTCAGATGCCGAGCCTGTGGTCAACGACAGCCAAAGCGGCCTGATGTGGCAGAGCTGCGTCGCAGGCCTACGAGACAACGACTGCAGCGGCGGTATTGCGCTCGGCATCGGTTGGGAAGGCGCCCTGGCCTACTGCGACAGCCTTACCTGGCATGGCTATTGCGATTGGCGACTCCCTGATTTGCATGAGGTGCGCACACTGCTCAATTGGAATACCTCAGCGCCGTTCTTGAACCATGAGGCCTTTCCGGGGACGCCGGTAGGCTATCATTGGACCGCATCCGCTAGGGCGGGTGGGTTTCTAGCGGCCTGGCTGGTGGGAATCAGCTACGCGACCCTCATCCAGGGCGATCGCGCCATGCCGCAGTTCTTCCGCTGCGTGCGAGGCGCTCCGGTACCGTTCCCGAGCGTACGTTTCGAGCGATTGTATCCGGGGCCTGCGTCCGAACCGGTAGTCGCCGATCATGCGACCCTACTCGACTGGCAGAGCTGCCTTGCGGGTCAAAGCGGCGCCCTGTGCGACGCACCCGCGACGACCACCCCGCTGAACCTGACCAACGCTTTGGCCTACTGCGAAAACCTCACTTGGGCAGGTCAGAACGACTGGCGTCTGCCGAGCATCAACGAAATGGCTTCTATCATCGACACCCGCCGACATTCACCGGCGTGGGCAACAACGTTGTTGTCCACCACCGTCGCAAGCTGTCGCTTTCTTACCTCCACCCTTGGCGTTATGTCTCAAGGGTCAGCAATATTTACTGATTGCGACGGGGGCATCGGGCAAGGCTATTTTGGCGACCCTTACGCCGTGCGCTGCGTACGCGACACCACTCCGTAAGGCGCGCTACGACCGACGGGGCTTAGATATCGAGGTTGCGCACATCCAGCGCGTACCGCTCAATAAACTCGCGGCGCGGCTCCACTTGATCGCCCATGAGCACCGTGAACATCTGGTCGGCTTCCACCGCGTCGTCAATGTGCACCACCAAAAGCGTGCGATGCTCGGGATTCATCGTAGTTTCCCAGAGCTGCTCCGGGTTCATTTCGCCCAAGCCTTTGTAGCGTTGGATGGCCAGGCCTTTGCGGGCGTCGTCCAGAATATGATGCACCGCTTGTTCCAGGCTGGGCACTTCCAACGCATCTTCGGCGTAGGAAATTAGATACGGCGGCGCGCCAATCGCCTCAAAACCATCGGCCAGGGTACGCAGCTGCTGGAAATCGGCGCTTTCAAAGAAGGCGGTGTCAAACAGGCTGTCACGCGGCGCGCCAACGCTGCGGGTCACGACGTGCCAGCGGTTGGCTTGATACTCGGGGTCGGTATCCATGCGAAGGTCGTAGGGCAATGCATCCGGATGCAAGCGCTCCAAGAAACCCTTCACTCGCTCTAGGTCAGGCGCCACCTCCGCCATCGGCAGCTTCAACGCCGACACGCCTAGGTGCGTCTCCTTAAGAATCGCATCCACGATGCGCGCGTCCCGGCGCTTGTTCACCTTTTCGAGCAGTTGTTGGTAGGCGATGACGTTCTTGCACAACTCCTTCAGCTCGCCGCCCACAATCCGCTCGCGCGAATCATCGGAAGGCAGAAGCGACACACTGTCGGTGCCAAGCTTTAAGAGGTGCTCATCCAACGCCGGCTGGTCTTTGAGATAGACCTCTTTCTTGTTGTGCGTGACCTTAAAGAGCGGCGGCTGCGCAATGTACAAGTGCCCGCGTTTCAAGACCTCGGGCATATGCCGATAAAAGAACGTCAGCAACAACGTGCGGATATGTGCGCCGTCCACGTCGGCGTCGGTCATGATGATGATGCGGTGGTACCTGAGTTTGCTAATGTCGAACTCATCGCTGCCGATGCCGGTCCCAAGCGCCGTGATGAGCGTGAGCACCGCATCCGAGGTGAGCATGCGGTCGAAGCGCGCCTTCTCGACGTTCAGGATTTTTCCGCGCAGCGGCAACACCGCTTGGTTCTTGCGCGAGCGACCTTGTTTGGCCGAACCGCCTGCCGAATCACCTTCGACGATGTACAGCTCGCACAATGCCGGGTCTTTCTCTTGGCAGTCGGCGAGCTTGCCAGGCAGGTTCGCGGCATCGAGGGCGCCTTTGCGCCGGGTGAGCTCACGAGCTTTGCGTGCAGCTTCGCGGGCGCGCGAGGCATCAATCGCCTTGCCAACGATATTTTTGGCGGCGTCGGGGTTTTCTTCCAAGAAAGTTAAGAGTCGTTCGCCAATGACATCTTCGACGACGCTCTTCACCTCGGACGACACCAGTTTGTCTTTGGTTTGCGAGCTGAACTTCGGGTCGTGCATTTTCACCGACAGCACGGCCACGAGCCCTTCGCGCAGATCTTCGTTCGAGATCTGAATCTTGCCGCCTTTGAGCAAGTCGCGGCTCTCGGCGTACTTCACCACCGTGCGCGTCAGCGCGCTGCGGAAGCCCTGTAAATGCGTGCCGCCGTCGTTGTTCGGGATGTTGTTGGTGTAAACAAACATGCTCTCGGCGTAGGTGTCATTCCACTGCGCCGCGAACTCGACGTCGATCTTATTGACGTTGCCGCTGATGTAGATGGGGTTTGGGTGCAGCAAGTTCTTGTTCTTGTTCAAGTGCTGCACAAACGAAACGATGCCGCCTTCGTACAAGAACTGCTGCGATTTTTCTTCGCTGCGCTCGTCGGTGACGTTGATGATCACGCCCTTGTTCAAAAAGGCGAGCTCGCGCAAACGATTGGCCAAGATGTCGTACGAGTACTCGGTGATCGCGAAAATTTCCGGATCGGGCTTGAAGCGCACCGTGGTGCCCGTGCGCTGGGTGGTGCCCACCGGCAAAAGGTCGCCCTTGGGCGCGCCCTTTTCATACTCTTGCCGATAGACCTTGTTGTCGCGGTGGATTTCTAGCATCAGCTTCTTCGACAGCGCGTTCACTACGCTCACGCCGACGCCATGCAATCCGCCCGAGACCTTGTAGCTCTCGTCGTCGAACTTACCGCCCGAGTGCAGCACCGTCATGATGACTTCGGCCGCCGAGCGCCCTTCGGTCGGGTGAATATCCACCGGGATACCACGGCCGTTGTCGATGACCGTCACCGAGTTGTCCACGTGAATAATCACGTCGACCTGGGTGCAGTAACCGGCCAGCGCTTCGTCGATGGCGTTGTCCACCACCTCGAAGACCATATGATGCAAGCCCGAGCCATCGTCGGTGTCGCCCACGTACATGCCGGGGCGCTTGCGCACGGCTTCGAGGCCATGCAACACCTTGATGCGGTCTGCGTTATAACTCTTGGCGTCTGGAATAACTTCTGTGGACGTCAACGCCGTCTACCTCCGCGAATGGGAGCGGATTCATATCACAACCGGGATCGTTCGGCTACCGTTCATTTTTAAGAATTATGTCGAAAAATCAAATACTTACATGGCTCTGTTTGGCGCCATTCAAGGACACCGACAGGCGTGGGATCAAGGCGCTTTTTGGGCAGTGCAACAAGGCCCATTCCGGCCGCTGCTGCCTGTGATTCCCGCGGCGCGAAGGCGCGCCGCTCCCCACCCCCCCCAACGTAGGGCGAAGCAAACACCCGGGAACATGCAGCTTTTCCGGGCACCATTCACGCAATTGTGCTTGCGCGGAAAAGCAGCAAGTCCCCTATGCCCCCGAGTGGGGCGGCTTCTTGAGCTCAAAACGCCGCTCTTGGGCTGCAAGCTTAGCACGCGAGGCAAAATCCTTGGCGGCGACAAGCCATGCCAAGCGTTCTGCGTAACTTAGGCGGAGCCAAGCCTGGCGCTGTTCGGTCTGGTGGATCACCCAGCCCAAAACGTGGGGATCCTCAGCCATGCCCAAGCTCTTTGGCGATGGCTTCCAGCGCCACGCCACCGACCACGAGGTAGCGCACATGCGCGTCCTGCAAAGCTCGAAGAATAACGTCGAAATCGCTCGCAGTCACGAAGACGAGACTAACAGAGTCGCACGCGCGACCCATCTGGTTGGACCGCGTGGAGGGGCGGAACTAAACGCCCTGATACGTTGCCAGAAAACTGCTTCGCATGAAAAGGTCCCCTACGCCCCGCGCGTCACACGGCCCTGCGCCACGTCGTAACGCGCCACCGCCCCCAACACCGGCAACGGCGCGGCCCCCGTGGTGCTCACCCACACTTGGCTCCCCACCTTGGAAATGGCAGCGAACAACATCTCGGTGTGCCGCGCATCCAGTTCGCTAGAAATATCGTCCAAGAGCAACACGGGCGGGCCAGCGAGCTTCGCGGTCAAGGCGCGCACCTCGGCCAGCTTAAGCGCCAACACCACCGCGCGCTGTTGCCCTTGCGACGCAAAGATGCGCGCATCCTGGCCACCCATTAACATTTCCAAATCGGCGCGATGCGGCCCAAGGCTCGTGGTGCCGCGTGCCAGGTCACGCACCAGGTTTTCGTTCAAGCCGCGTCGCAACGCTTCCGCAAACGCCTCGCCCTCGTGTTGCGGTACGCCGCTGTCGAGGCCCACAACCAGAGGCCCGGCATCGGGCATGATGTCGGCAAACGCCTCAGTGGCCAATGGTGCGAGCGCCGCCAGGCCATCCAAACGACAAGCGTGAATAACACTGGCGTAACTGACGAGTTGTTCGTCATACACGCGCAAGAGCGTGCGGTCGGCACGCCGCTCTTTTAATAGCACGTTACGGCTCTTCAAGACTTTGGCGTACGCCATCGCCGCGGTGACGAAATCGGGGCGATAATTGGCCACTGCCCGGTCGAGCAAGCGCCGGCGCTCTTCGGGAGCGCCTTTTACCACGCGTAAGTCGTCGGGAAAAAACGCTACGACATTAACAAGCTCCAACAACTTGGAGGCTAAGCGCAGGTGCCGACTGTCCACCATCACGCTTTTATGATGCGGCGTGATCACCACCTCGACGTCGTGGCGCACCTCGCGCTTTTGTACCGTGGCCGACAAGGTCGCTTGCGCGCTACCAAAAGCCAAAAGCTCTTTGGGGCTGCTATGGCGAAACGACCGGCCTGTGGCTGAGACGTACAGCGCTTCGAGCAAGTTGGTCTTGCCCTGGCCGTTGCCGCCTACGAACAACAGCGTCTGCGCATCGATTAAGAGTTCGAGCGGCAGCAGGTTGCGGAAGTGGCGAGCTGTCAGGCGCGTGATGCGCAACGGGCCACCTACTCGCTCAGATTCTCATCGGCATGACAACGGCGAGCAAGCCGCGGTCGTTCTCGGGGCGCAGCACCGCGGGCGACAAGTCATCGGAGAGCTCGAACAACACCGCTTCTTCGCGCACCAAGGCCAGCACATCCAAGATGTAGCGGGCGTTGAAGCCGACGGTAAGTGCGGGGCCAGGGTATTGGATTTCGATGCTCTCGTGCGCTTCGCCTTGCTCGGG
>JAKLEG010000180.1 GCA_022703175.1 Myxococcota bacterium
CGCTGCTCGCCCCGGGCCAGCTCTGACAAGGCCGCCACCAACACCGGATCTTGAGCCAACGCCTCTGCCGCAACGTTCACAGCCAAGCGCGGCGGAGCCGGATGCCCCGACAACAGGTCAAGCACGACGCCGAGTGCCGCACGGTCGCACGTCTCTGCCGACACTTCCTCCCCCGCGACGACCAACGCCGAACTCACCGACGCCTCCAGCGCGAACAACCAATACCGATGGCCCTGAACTTGAAGCATCGGCTGGAACTGCACGCTCAAAACATCGGCCTGCGTCGTCGGCCTGTGTCGGCGCCCACGCCGCACACGTGCAACACTCGGAGCCATGCTCCTCCCCCGCCTCTTTGAGACAGCTTTGCCCTACAACATCTAATTCGGTCGCGCTGGAGCCAAGCATACACCGTGCCAGAGTTGCGCTCGGCCCCGGCCCCGCGCAGGTTACAAAGCTTCCATCATTTCCATGGGTTAGCAGCCGCCACCAAAGTAGCTGCGCATCGCTCGTCGACCGCGGGCTGTTGCACGCGTGAGAATCACTCATTCTGCATAAAATCTAGGAGTGCTTCGCACGCACCCGGGGGACGTGATGCGTGCAATTCACGCTTGGTTGCGGTCTTCCTCAAGACCCAAAGCCTTCATCTGATGCGCCAACGCGTGACGCGTCAGGCCTAGGAGGGCGGCCGCCTCTTGCTTGGTGCCAGCCCGACGCAGCGCTTCACGCACTAAATCGCGCGCCACGTCGGCGGTAACCGCATGGAGGCTGCGATTCTCAGGAAAACGCACCTGCAGACACCACTCCAACGGCCGGCCATCGTGAGGAAGCGGCAAATCCTCGGCGCGGATCTGGCCATCGTGCGAAAGAATCAACGCACGCTCCAGCACATTGCGCAGCTCGCGAATGTTGCCGGGCCACGGATACGAACCCAGGCGCGCCTCGGCGTCGGCGGTGAGCACGGCCGCTGGACTCATGCGTAACTCCGCCGATAGGCGATTCAAGAGGTGCGTGGCCAGAATAGGCAGGTCTTCGACCCGCTCGCGCAGCGGCGGCAAACGAATCGGCAGCACGTTCAAACGATAGAACAGATCCTGACGGAAGCCGCCAGATTTGACCCGCGCTTCGATGTCCACGTTGGTGCAAGCAAAAATCCGCGTGTCAATCCGGATACTCTCTTCGCCGCCCACACGCACAAACGTCTGAGTATCCAAAAAGGTCAACAGCTTGGCCTGCAGGCTCGGATCCATGTCGCCAATCTCGTCCAACACCAAGGTGCCGCCGTCGGCCAGCTCCATCAGCCCACGCTTGCGACCCCGCGAACCGGTAAAAGCCCCCGGCTCGTGTCCGAACATCTCCGACTCGGCGAGGTCACGCGACACCGTGGCGCAGTTGACGGTAAAATAGGGCCCCTCGGCGCGCGGCGAGTGCCGATGAATGAAGCGCGCGAGCCAATTCTTGCCAGTACCGCTCTCCCCCAACAACAGCACGACGCTGGTGCGCTTGGCGGCTCGTTCCGCAAGCGTCATGACCTGGCGCATGGCTGCGGACGGCCACGAGGGCGGCTCCGACTCGGTCACGGGTGAATGCGCACGCAACGTGCTCAACTCGTCGGCCATGTGCCTGCGGGCCAAGGCCTCGCGCACGGCGAAGGTCATCTCGTCGATATCGAACGGTTTGGAGAGATAATCCACCGCGCCGCGCTTCATCGCCTCTACCGCCGAGTGCACCGAGCCGTGACCGGTAATGATAATGAACGATGACTGAGGAAAACGCTTGTTCAGCTCCGCCACCAGGTCATTGCCGTCGGCGTCGGGCAGCTGCATGTCCATCAACACCACGTCGGGGAACAGGGTCTCCATCTTGGCCCGACCTTCAGCCCCAGTGGCCGCGACGTCGGTCTGGTAGCCATGCGAACGCAGGATTTGCGCCAAGCGGCGCGCCAACACGACCTCATCGTCGATGATGAGCACCGTGCCTGAGAGGGCTGCTCCAGAGTTGTTCACCATGTGTCTCCCCCACCGAGCCGCGGCTTTGCACCTGCGCGCGACCCAAACCCGAGGCAGACTATGCCGCCACCGACTGAGAAGAATCAAGGCCACCAAGGTTGCCCGCCCGACACCGCCCGTTTTTTGACGCCCGATCTCGGTACGTTAGAGTGACGCCAGGTCAGCTTGGCCTAGGAACGAGACACCGATGGAGCCGGAAGCCATCAACCACGAGATGAAGCACGCTTGGCGTCTGCTATTTGGGGGCCCACCGCTGCGCGCCGAGATGTGGATTCGCGTGGAGGAGACCGAGCTACGCCGGGCATTCAAACAGCGTGCGTTGGAGTTTCATCCTGATCGCGCGCAAGCGCTGGGTCGCGCTCCCGAGGCGCTCGCAGCTGAGTTTACCGCACTCTCGGACGCGTATACGCTGTTGCACCAAGCCCTGGCCCGCCGAGTTACCCCTCCCCCGATGCCCGCACGCAAACCCCAACCTCCGGCACGTCCCGAGCAGGATTTTGTCTGGCGTCAAGCCATTCCGAACCGTCGCCTGCGGCTAGGACAATTTGCCTTTTACTCGGGGAGGTTGTCGTGGCGCCGATTGGCCCGAGCGCTCACCTGTCAGCGACAGCAAGGCCCAAGCTTCGGCGATCTCGCGTTGCAATGGCATTACCTGACCGACGCTCAACTCAATCACCTGGTGAGCGCCCGTCGCTGCAGCGAAATGATTGGCGAAACCGCGGTGCGCCTAGGTTGGCTCTCCCCTTACCAACGGGACGCCGTGGTCGGCATGCAGCGCAAGAGTCGCCCAAAGCTTGGAGACGTGCTGGTGCAACTCGGATTCCTGGATCGCGACATGATTGACAACGTGGAGCTACAACGCCAGCAACACAACCTCCGCTGCGCTCCCCCGCTCCCCAGACAGGCCCGAGCCGCGTAACCCGCAACCCTTCAGCTGTGCCAGAATTGCTAGGAATAACGGATAGGTACCGGCGCGTGCTGACGCTCCCCCAAGTCGCGCGCCCGACGTCTGCCGGCGCTTAGGTGTGCCAACTGGGAGGCACCAGCCCCTGCGGCCGTGGTGCCGGTTGCTGTCGCCAACTGCCATCGGCATTCGGCCGCAACACCGTAAAGCTCACATGGTCATCTTCGTGAATAGGAATCTCCACCCCGGTGCCGTGGCGCAGCTGCTGCGCGCGCCCAGAATAGCCCAAACCTAGACCCCAACCGCCCGTGCCGCAGCCATTCGCGTCCAAACAGCCAGTGGCAAACCAGACGGTGGCGGTGTCGCCCAGCCGCCCCAGCGCCTTGAACTTCACCTGAGTCAGAAAGCCGCCATCGGGCGCGGTGCCGGTGGCCAAGACTTGTTGTGGGACCAGGTCGATAGCCAGGTCACCCAGGCGATAGACGGCTAATAACTGCCCCCGTGCTCGTCCAGCTCCGCCAAAATCGAGGCTGACGGTTTCATTGGCACGCTCTTGGTAGATGAACACCAGCTGATCTTGCCACGCATAGCGTTGGCTCAAGCTTTTCGGCGAATGAAACCACAGATTCCAGACGCAATCGGTCGCCACAAGACCCGCCGCGGGCTCGGCGATGGCGCCTACCGCTGCTTGCCGTTGCAAGAACTGACCAAGCTCTGGCACGCGCGCGACCAAGTTGACCGTGTCAGGGTTACTTGCAGAAAGATGATTAAACGGCAGTGCGGCGAACGATACTGGCGGAACCGCCTGACCGACCTGCACACCTTGAATGCGTGGCATAGCTACCTTCCTCCCGGAATGCCCTCGCCAACGGCTGGGGCTAACTCCCCGACTTATCGGCACAATCTCTGGCCTGTTGCGTCTGGACGAGCTGCTTCTGGCGTGACACAATTCTTCTGCTTTGATCGCGGCAAACGCCTATGGTACATGGGCCGCCAAATCACATGACCGCCCTGCGGTGCGCCCAGGGTGACGGCAACATTGAGGAGAGATCACCATGGCCATGAAAATCACGGATACCTGCGTTAGCTGCGCCGCTTGCGAGCCCGAGTGCCCGAACGAGGCGATCAGCCAAGGTGACGACACCTACGTTATCGACGCGGCCAAGTGCACCGAGTGCAAAGGCGCGGCTCCCAAGCCGAAGTGCGTGGATGTCTGTCCGGTGGACGAGTGCATCGTTAAGGCGTAACCGCCACAGCTCCTTGTAAGCCCGCCCGGTTCCGCCTTCCCCCACAGGTATTAGCTCTCAAATTGCGCCCGCTCGGTTTCGAGCAGAGCCACGTGCTCTTCTTCCTCGGCCGCCAACTCCCGATAGACCTCTCTCTCGGGCCCGGCAGGCAGTTTTGCTGCGCGTGCTTGGAAATGATCCCGAGTGCGCCGCTCCATCTCAATGGCACGGTCGTACACCTGAGTCACATGGCCTGCGCCATCGGTAAAATCGATATCTTTAAAGATCCAGCCTGCCATCTGGCTTGCGACCTCCGCCGAGGGGTAACGCACCTCCGGTTCCAAGTGCACGTGATACTTGGCCTCCAGCTCACCCAGATGGTCCTCCTCCTTGTTGCCCATCTCGGTTAGGACCTCCTTCAGCTGAACATCGGAGGTACGTGCGGCAGCCAATCGGTAAAAGTGGTACATGTCGAGCTCGTACTGCACCGCCTCGTGCACCACCGCGACCTGCTTAGGGTCGCGCCCAGCTTCGGTTTTGACCACCTCATGCTCACCCCCACACAAGTGACAGCGACCATAGGGTACAGCAAATCCAGTGGTGAGCTTGCCACACGCCTTGCACTTCCAGGTGTAGCGCACCTCGGCGCAGCAAACCGCGTCATCATCCAACGTTGCGTGACACTTGGGACATTTGGAGGCCATGAAAATTCTCCCTCAAAGAGCCGGTGCGTTATGCGTCGCTGCCAGAGGCCTGCGCGACGGGCGCGGCGGGGCGCGGCCCGAGCCCAAGATAATGCAGGATCCCCTTGGCCGCACGCCGTCCATCCCCCATCGCGAGGATAACCGTGGCGGCGCCGCGGACAATGTCGCCACCGGCGAAGACACCCTTGAAATTGGTCATTTGCGTGACCTCGTCTACCACCAGATAGCCCCACTTGTTGGTGACGAGCCCCGGAGTGGTCTGGGCAATCACGGGGTTGGCCGACGTGCCCAACGCATAGATGACCATGTCGACGTCCAAAAGGTGCTCCGAACCCCGCTTCACCACGGGCTTGCGGCGCCCAGAGTCATCGGGCTCACCCAACGCCATGTCCACGACTTCCATGCCGGTGACCCACCCATTGGCTCCCCCAAGAATGCGCGTGGGGTTGGTGAGCCACTGACAATCCACCCCTTCTTGGATGGCGTGATGCAGCTCCTCGGCGCGAGCCGGGGATTCCTTAATGCTGCGCCGATAAACCAAGTAGACCTTCTCGGCACCCATGCGAATGGCCACGCGACACGAATCCATGGCCGTGTTGCCGGCGCCAATCACCGCGACACGTTTCCCCATACCCACGGGAGTATCGTACAGAGGTTGCCTGAAGCCCTGCATCAAGTTGACGCGCGTCAAAAACTCATTGGCTGAGACAACGCCGTTGAGCGCCTCGCCTGGAATACCCATGAACTTGGGGGAGCCGGCACCGGTGCCGACAAAAACTGCGTCGTAGCTCATCTCACCCAACAATTGCGGAATCGTAAACAGCTTGCCGATGACCTTGTCTTGCTCAAAGACCACACCCAACTTGGCCAAGGCCTCGATTTCCACGTCGATGATCTCGTTGGGCAGACGGAACTCGGGAATGCCGTACTTGAGCACGCCGCCCGCCACGTGCAGCGCCTCGTACACCGTCACTTGCACACCAGCTTTAATGAGGTCCCCAGCGCACGCCAACCCCGCAGGACCAGAGCCCACAATGGCGGCCTTTTTGCCGCACGGTTTCACCTCGACGGGTTCCTCCCAGCCTCGGCCGGAGGCGGCATCGGCCACGAAGCGCTCCAAGCGTCCAATGGCCACCGGTTCGGCTTTGCCCCCAACAATACAGACAGCCTCGCACTGCGACTCTTGTGGACATACCCGTCCGCACACGGCCGGAAGCGTGTTGGCCTGTTTCAACACCTGGTAGGAACTCTGCAAATCGTGACGCGCCAAGGCTTCGATGAACTTGGGGATGTTGATTTCCACCGGGCAGCCCGACACGCAACGCGGCTTCTTGCACTGGATACAACGGTCTGCCTCGGCCAAGGCCTGTGCCAACGTGTAGCCCTGTGCAACTTCCGAAAAGTTCTGTCGCCTTTGCGCCGCCGGCTGTTCCGCCATCGGCGTACGCGTCTGCGCAATGGTGCGGATATTCTTAACTTTTCGAGTTTCACCGGCGCCCATCGGGTGCAGCACCGGCAGGTCCAGAAGATTCACGGCGCGCGACCGTGGCGTCACCACCGCCGGGTTTGGGCCGCTCTCCGCCAACATTTGCAGGCGCTTGCGCTCGGCTTCATAACGCAACTTGCAGGCGTGTTCCTCGGCTTCGAAGCGTTTTTGTCTGAGCATCAGCTCGTCGAAGTTTACGCCGTGGCCGTCGAAATCGGGGCCATCCACGCAGGCGAACTTCATCGTGCCGCCCACCGTCACGCGACAAGAACCGCACATCCCAGTGCCATCCACCATGATCGAGTTCAAGCTCACCATCGTGCGGATGCCGTACGGGCGCGTAAGCGCGGCACAGGCCTTCATCATCGGCAACGGCCCAATAGCGATCACCTCGGAGACATCCGGGTGCAGCGTCAACACATCCTGGAGAACCGTGGTCACGAAGCCCTTGGTGCCAAACGAGCCGTCGTCGGTGGCGACGCGGAACTCGTTAGATTGCGCCTGGAACTTGTCGCTCCAGAACATCAGCTCTTTCGAACGAAAACCAATAATGGAGATAGTGTACGAGCCGAGTTCCTTATGCTTGCGCAGCTGCGGGTAGACCGGCGCGACACCCAGGCCGCCACCGACAAGCACCACTTTGGGCTGCTTTTCGAGATGCGAATGCACACCCAACGGCCCAATGAAATCCAGGACCGCCTCGCCTTCGCGCATCGCCATCATCTGAAATGTGGTTTTACCGACGGCTTGAACCACCACCGTGACCGTGCCACGCGTGCGATCATAATCAGCGACCGTCAGCGGAATCCGCTCACCGGTCTCGTTGATTCGCACCATCAAAAAATGCCCGGGCTCACACGCCCGAGCCACGTCTGGTGCCAAGACATCCCAAAGGAAAGTCACCGGTCCCAGCTGCTCGCGTTTAACGATTGTGTACATGGTATCCCGCAACATCCCGCAATGAAGTTGGCCCGTCCTGCCGCCCACGCGGCGACCAACGAACGACTCAGAGCTATACCAGAGTCGCACCAGGGCGCGCCAATCCCCCATAACCGGCCCCCGCAGGGCCGCCGAGGGTAGGCAACGCCTTGTCCGACCCTTACAATAGAGGCAAAGGCCTGTCCGACGCGGCGTCGGAGCGGCCGCGACTGGAGGGCGTCGCCGCAATGACTCAGAGGTCTGGATTCCCTATGGTTGAGGCTGACGCCCGGACGTTGTCTCGCCAACAACTTGAGGAACATGCCCGCGCCCTGAAGACGGTGTTGCAGGTGGCCGAGGTCGTCAATCAAGCCCAGACACTCCCCGACCTGATCGAACGGGTTGTAGATGCGATTGTCGAATTCACCCGCTTCCCCTGCTGTGGCCTTTTCCGCCTAAATGCAGCGGGCACCCATCTGGACATGATTGCCTGGCGCAACATCTCTGAAGAAGTTCTAAAGGCCGCCAAGGTGATGCCGATGGAGGGCAGCCTGACCGGGCACGCGATTCGCACCGGCGTCGTCGTCACCACCACCGATCTCACCAAGGATGCCCGACTTGAACCTGGAACCCAGGCGGCGTTGACCAAAGAAGGTTACGTCGAGGCGGCCTCCGTGCCGCTTTTGTACCAAGACAAAGCCTTGGGCTCGATCAACCTGATCTACCATACCCGCAATCCGCTGACCCAAAACGAGCGCGACACGCTGCTCACCATCGGCCGCACCGTGGCCACGCCGATGGCCAACCTGATCGCTCTCGACGAGCGCCGCAAGCTCGAAGAACAGGCACGACGCAACGAACAACTAGAGCAGCTGGGCATCTTGGCGGGTGGTATCGCTCACGATTTCAACAATCTGTTAACCGCGGTGTTGGGCAACCTGTCGGTGGCACAACTGCTATTGCAGCGCCAAGGCCCCACCGACCGCGTGCTGCAGATCCTGGCCGAATCGGACAAGGCGTCACATCGTGCCGCCGACCTGGTGCGCCAATTACTCACCTTCTCAAAAGGCGGTACGCCGTTGTTGCGCCCGACGGCGCAGTTGGGGGAATTGGTGCGCGACTGTGCCGAGTTCTCTGTGCACGGCAGCAAGATCCGACTGGAACTGCAAGTTGCCGAACAGCTGTACCCAGTCGCCATCGATGCCTCCCAAATCGCCCAAACCATTCAGAATTTGGTCATCAACGCGGTTCAGGCCAGTGCCGCAGGAGCCAAGATCCAAGTCATCGTGGAAAACGCCCAACAACCGCCGCCGGTCACCCCACCCGCCGAACGTTGGGTACACATTGTGGTGGCCGACCAGGGCTGCGGCATTCCCCCAGAGAACCTGCCGCACATCTTCGACCCCTACTTCACCACCAAACCCGGTGGCAGCGGTATAGGCCTGCCCACCGTGCGCTCCATCATTCAACGGCACCAGGGCCACTTGGAGGTCAACTCGGTGCCGGGCAAGGGCACCCGCTTCGACCTGTTCTTGCGAGCCCAGACTGAGCTCCCCCACGCCCTCCCAATCGAGGTTGACACGGCAGCGGCGCCAGCGCGCGGTGGCTTGGCGCTGGTGTTGGACGATGAGCCCAACGTGCGCAACGTGGCCAAACGCATGCTAAAACTGGAGAACTACGCGGTCACCGAAGTGGCGACCGGAGAAGAGGCGGTGGCCGCCTGCAACCAAGCCGTCGCGGCAGGCAACCCGTTCGACTTGGTTGTGCTGGACCTGACGATTGCCGGCGGCTTGGGCGGCAAAGAGGCGATGGCGGCGATTCGCGCGATTCTCCCGAACGTCACGGCACTGGTGTCGAGCGGCTACTCCAACGACGAGGCGATGGCCCACTATGAGGCCTGCTTCTTCGATGCCGTACTGCAGAAGCCTTATACGTACCGGGAACTCTCCAGCGCCATTGGCGAGGCGCTACAACACCGCGCGCGGGCCCAGCAACGCGCAACCTCTGACAGTGGTTAGCTCGACGGGCACTTGGGGGGGGGCTGGCAAGCAGCCTGTTAGGCCTTGGCGTCCGCCACCTGTTGAGCCAGGTAGTTCTGGAGACCCATCTGCTTGATCTGTTCGAGTTGCGCCTCAAGCCAATCGACGTGTTCTTCTTCATCGACCAGGATCTTCTCAAGCAGCTCACGACTACCGTTGTCGGCACACTCCACGCACACCGCGACACCAGCGTTGTAGGCTTCGGTGGCATGATACTCGAGCGCGAGGTCGGCCTTGAGCTGCTCTTCCACCGACTCGCCGATGGTGATCTTGTTTAGCCGCTGCACGCTCGGCATCCCTTCTAGGTAAAGGATGCGCGCGATGAGCTTCTCGGCGTGCTTCATTTCTTCGATGGCGTCTTTCTCGCGCGCCTCGTGCAGGCGCGCATAACCCCAGTTGGACGCCATTTCCGCATGCACCACGTATTGATTAATGCCAGTGAGCTCTGCGACCAAAAGCTCGTTCAGCTTGTCGATAACCTTCTTGTTGCCTTTTGCCATGAGCAGATGTCTCCCTGTGGTTAGCGGTTGCGCACGAAACCGGACGGCGTAGCGTCGGCATCGTCTCTCATATCTTCAGTCATCTGCCCCGCACCGCGATCCGCGTCAAGCAACTCTCGCAGCACGCCTTGGCAAATGCCGCAAATCTCCCCAGCCCCATCCAATTCTCGGCTGAGCGCTTCATAGGTGGTCACTCCGCGCGCCACCGCCTCGCGGGGTAGCGTAAAGTTTTTGGTGTCTGGCCCCTTGAGCCCGACAGGGCAAAGGGAGCAAGAAAGTGATAATCCGAGACGGCCTGATGAAGCTGGTAGTCAAAGTTCATGACGTGGTTGAGCTGGCAA
>JAKLEG010000181.1 GCA_022703175.1 Myxococcota bacterium
CGACCATCCGAACGTTGCCGTTGCCGTGTATGTCATGGCAGGACCCCGAGAATCCCTATTCATTGCCTGGGAGCCACACACATCATGACACAGATTCGCGATTTACCTGGCCGCCTCACCCCCGACACTTCCTCCCCCGCGCCTACCGACGCGAGCTCCCGAACCACCGAAACTCGTGCCAACCAAGGTGCTCGCGACAGCGTCGAACGCCAGGCTGCCCCCGACTCGCACACCCTCACGCCGGGCGTCAGCCTGCCTCCCCCAACGCCACCTGCTGCCGTCCTACCCACCGCGGTTGAGCGGGGCGCGCGTTCGTTTGCCGAGCAGCTATTAAGCCTGGATCCCGGCATGAGCGACTCGGCTGACAACTTGGTGGCGAGTTTCATGAAGCTGCAGTCCCTTGACGCCTCCACCGGCCAACAGATCGAAGGGGAACTCCAACAAGCTCGGCATCTGCTCCGCGAAGCCGCCCTCATCTTGGAGCGCCGTCTGGCCTCACGGCTCAACGACATCCCTGGCATGCGTGAGCAGGCCTCGCAACTCGAAGACGAAGCCGAAAGCGAGTATGAAACCTCGCTCATGAAGCTCGGCCCCGAGGCCGCAACGGCGCTGCGCACCAACCTCTGGCAAACGGCACTCGACGGCATCTCGGCCAAGGCGCTTGCGGCCGCAGATTTGCGCGCCAAGGCCAAAAGTTTGGCCGCTGAAGGCAAAACCACCGAAGCCGCCGCACTGCAGGATCAAGCGATGGAGATCGAAGCCGGGTTGCGCGGCGTGTTTGAGAGCTTCGGTCTGCCCGGTACCGAGGACCGGGTTTTGGCACTTGAAGTTGCCGCGACGGCGGCCCGCACCGCCCATGAGGGCAGCCCACAGGCGTTGGCGCGCTATTTTGCCAATGCTCCCGAAGACTTACAAAAAGTCCTTCCTAACACCACAGCAGCAGAGCTGTTGCAATCCGGCTTTGGCGCACCTGAGTTGCAGGCGGCCATGAAAAATGGCCAAGGCACGACCAGCGCAAGCTCGGGGCAGGCCTCTGGTGAATTCTGGGGCTTTTTTGGCGCCTTGATGGAGGATCACAGCGCCGATGACCAACTGTTGATGACGGCCTTGGCGTTCTGCGACGAAAGCGCCATCGAAAAGGCGGTGTACGATACCCAAACCCAGCTCCAAGCGACCTCCGCCAACCATGCCGCGGCCCAACAACTGACGGGCCTAGATGGCACCATGGTCGAGCAGGAGGCCAGTTTTGAGGAAGGGGTCACCGGGTTGGCCAGCGCGGCCGGTAAAATGGAAGACTCCATGGAGCTGTGGACGCGCGCTGCACTAATTTACAGTGCTTACAACGACGCGAAGCTGGCTGCCCGTGAGTGCCGCTACTGGGACGCCACCCATGGCGTCGGCGACCGGAATGCTGCCCGGCAAAAGGAGCTCATGACGCCATTGCTGCTAGCGATGTCGGGCACCCGCGCCGACCAAGAGTTGGCGCACGACGCCCAGGCGATGGTTGACCAAGCTCGCAACGAGGTGGCGCGCCTCGTGCGCGACCTGGTGGACCGCCACACCGTCACCCAGGCAGGTTTGCGGCGCACGTAGCTCGCCCGTTGGGAAGCGCTTGGTCGAGCGATCGGCCCCACCGAGAGGCAGTCGCTACGTGACGCAGCCATGCCCACGAAACAGCCATGTGGGAGTTGCGATCCGGCACAAAAATGCGTAAATGTTAGCGCTGTCACTAAAAATAGCCGAGGCCACGATGACCCTACGACCTATTCAAACCCCTGCCATGCGGCCTGCAGCGATCGCCGAACCTGTCGTGCCCCCACAAGCTGACGCGTCGCAACCAGACGTGCAAGCCCTGCCATCACGACATGTGGTGGGCCTGAGCGCGAATCCCGACGTGGCGCACAACCTGCAAACGCGCACGCGGGGGGAGGGTCGGCAGCGTTCATCCAACGGTCGCGCATGGACAACTTGGGGGTATTCCGGCCTCCGGCGAAGCCGCCCGCAGCCTGCTGCAGGCCATCGGCATCGACACCTCCGCCAAGCTAGTCACTGCGGAGCAAATTCGTCCGGCCCATAACTACTTAGTCCAGAAGTACCGCGACCCACACGTCGAAGAGCTCCGCGCCGAAGTCGACTACGCGAAAAGTAGCGCCTACGAGATCCGTTTGTTGTCTGATCAAGGCCGGCCGTGCGGCATGGTGTCGGGATGGCACTTGGGGAAAACCGGCTTCCAAATCGACTATCTCACCGCCATTGAGTATCCGCGTAGCGGCGCCGATCGCAGTCGCGACGTCAGCGCGGGTTTAGCCATCTTGCGCCAAATCGCTAACCGTCACCATGCGAAGGCGCTATGGGTCGAAGTCGACGCCAAGATGCGCGACAACTATGCCGCCGCCGGGTTTAGCGATTTCGCCAAACCGGATCCCACCGACCCAGCCGGACTCACGATGATGGTGTTGCCGCTGGACGCCGCGATGGCCCAGCGCTTAACGCACGAGCCTGCCGCCGTGTGGCAAGAACATGTGCAAAGCTGGTACGCCTCCAACTGGGATGACCTGAACAGCCGCGCCGCCGCTCCCGCGCGCGCCGCACTGGCTCGCATGGATGCCGCCGCCCAACACGGCGAGTGTATTTGGTTCCAAGCCTTACCGTAGTCAGAGCCAAAAGCAGCATAGCCGTTGCGGGACAGGCCGAGCCCCTCACAAAAGGCTTGATCGCCGCCATCCTAAAGGCGAAAAGGCCTGGTTTTGAGTGGGCCTTCTGTCCACCGCGACGCTTCCTGAGCGGCACTGAAGGAGCAGGTGCGTGCCACCGAACAACCTCATTCATGAAATCGCCAAAGTAGGCTTGGTGTTGGTGCCGATGATCCTGTCGCTCACCGTGCACGAGTACGCGCACGCCTGGAGCGCCCGCAAGCTCGGCGACGACACTGCCAAAATGATGGGCCGCCTCACTCTTAACCCGATGGCCCACATCGACCTGTTGGGCACGGTGATTCTGCCGATTTTCTTCACGCTGTGGGGCGGCGGATTCTTCTTCGGTTGGGCAAAACCGGTGCCGATTAACCCCGCGCGCTTCACCCGCCGGATCACGATGCGCACCGGCATGATGCTCACGGCCGCCGCAGGACCGTTGTCCAACTTGGTTTTGGCGACGCTCTCGGTCGCGTTCATGGCGTTTGCCTATCACCAGGGCTGGCTGTCGGGCTTGGTCACCACCCGCGACCTCTTGGCCCGCTTGGTGATGGTGAACGTAAGTTTAGCCGTCTTCAACCTGATTCCCGTAGGCCCCTTGGACGGGCAAAAGGTGGTATCGGGTTTTCTCTCCGGCAACACCGCGCTCGCCTGGGAGCGCTTCAATCAGCAATATGGATCGTGGCTGATCCTCGGCGTCATGGCCTTTGGCAGCCGCATCATCGCCATCCCCTTTGCGTTGGTACTGGGCAGCCTGCTGCAGTTGTTCGGCCTACCATCAAGCCTGTTGTTCTGAGGAGTCGAGTCTATGCCACCGTTTGAACCCCGCGTTGTCTCAGGCATGCGCCCCACGGGACCTTTGCACCTGGGGCATTACTTCGGCGCGCTGCAAAACTGGCTGAGCTTGGCCGCGGCTGGTCAGCATCGCTGTTCCTTCTTCTCGGCCGATTGGCACGCGCTCACCACAGGCTACCGCGATACCGCCAATTTGGCAGCCTACCGGCAGGATATGGTGGCCGACTGGTTGGCCGTGGGACTCGACCCGGCGAAAGTCACCCTGTTTAGTCAGGCCGCCATTACCGAGCACGCAGAGCTTGCCACCTTGTTTGGCATGATCACCCCGGTGCCGTGGCTAGAGCGCGTACCGAGCTACAAGGAGATTCGCCAGGAGCTGGCCGACCGCGATCTGTCGACGATTGGCTTCTTAGGCTATCCGCTGCTGCAAACTGCCGATATTGCTATTTATTTAGGCACCCATGTGCCGGTAGGTGAAGACCAACTGGCGCACTTGGAGCTGTCGCGCGAAGTGATTCGGCGCTTCAACAGCTACTACGCCGAGATTCTCCCGGAGCCCGCGGGGCTCGTCACCAAGGTGCGGCGCTTGCCCGGTTTGGATGGCCGCAAGATGTCCAAGTCGTACAACAACGCCATTTTCCTCACCGAAAGCGCCGAAGACGTAAAAAAGAAGGTGATGCCGGCGCCCACCGACCCCGCGCGCGTCAAGCGCACCGACCCGGGCGACCCCGACAAATGCAACATCTTTGCCTACCACAAGCTGTTTGCCACCGCGGACGAGGAGGCTGAAATTGCGCAGGGCTGCCGCACCGCGGGAATTGGTTGCGTGGACTGCAAGCGGCGCCTGCTCGGTAAGATTGAAGCCTTCCAGGCACCCATCCGCGATCGCAAGGCGGAGATCATGCGCCAAGGCACGGTGCAACAGGTGTTGACCCAAGGCAACGCCCACGCGAGGAGCGAAGCTCAACGCACAATGCAACAGGTGCGGGAGGCCATGGCCCTTTGAAGAATCGTTTCTTCTCTTGGCTCGGCCGCGTCAGAGAGGCCGTGCAGCGTTTTTGGACGCGACTGGTCGGCCGCAAGAGCGAGGCTAAGGCCGGCCTGAGTGGTGACAGCGCCCAGACCCCGTTGCTGACACCGAAAAAACCCAAGCGCGACGCCATTGACGCCGAATTCGAGGAAATCGACGAAGCCGCCGAACGTGCCCGCAAGCTGGCCGAAGAGGCAGAGCGCAAAGCGGTCATCGCCAAGCAACGCCAAGAAGGCGAGGAGCGCGCGAAGTTACGCGCCCTTGAGGCCGATGAACGCCGTCGCGAAAGCGAAAGTGCGCGCAAAGAGGCCCAAGAAACCGCGCGTCTTGCCCTCAAAGAACGTGTGGATCGCCAGGCCCGCGAACGCGCCGACCGCGAGGCGGAGATCGCCGAACGCCGGGCTCACGCGGCACGCATCGCCGAAGAACGTAAGGCCCAGCGCCTGGCAGAGCTTGCGAAACAGAAGGCCCAGGAAGACCAAGAGCGCGTCGAGGCCGAAGCTGAAAGGGCGCTACAACAAGCCGGTGCCATCCCCGAGGCACCCAAACGCGAACGCTTACCTGAGCTTGTGCCCCCCGATCGTACGCCGCCTTGGGCTCGACGCGACGCCATCCCACAGTCCAGGCCCACCCCAGTGGCCGAGCCTGCTCACAAGCACGAGCCCCTGCCTGAGATCGAACTGGCCGAACCGTCTCTCGCGTCGAGCGATGCGCCTCCGACAAGCGCCCCAGAACCTGCCGACGTCGCCTCCGCCGCCGACCAACAAGCTTTCGTCGCGGCACGCGACGAAGCGGCCCAGCTTGCCTACGACCAAGAGGAAGCCCGCCGCAGGGCGGCCGAGGAACAAGCCCGCGAAGAAGAGCGCGCTCGCCTCGCGCGCGAAGCCCAAGAGCTTGCCCAGGCCGAACGCGACCGCCTGGAAGCCATTGAACTGGAACGCCTGCGGGCCGAGGCCGAAGAACAAGCTCGCCTCGCAGCCGAGATCGAACGTCAGGCCGCCGAACGTGTGGAGGCAGAGCGACGCGCTGCCGAAGAGACTCAGCGCCTTGCCGACGCAGCCGATGAAGCGGCGCGCTTGGCCGCCGAACAGGCTGAACGCGAGCGTTTAGCCTTAGAGGCAGCCGAGACCGACCGCCTGGCCAGCGAAGCTATACGAGCCGCCGAAGAAGCAGCGCTGCGCCTGCGCCAGGAAGAGGAAGAACACAGGCTCCAGGCCGAGCTGGATGCGGCCGAAGAGAGCGCCCGCCAAGCCAACGAGTTGGCCGAACAGCAGGCCGACCTTGCCCGCGCTCAGCTTGAAGCGGAGCGACAAGCCATCGAGGCCGAGGCCAACCGCCTGGCGGCCGAAGCCCAGGCCAAACGTTTGGAAGAAGAGGCTGCGGTCGCCGCCGAAACCGAGCGCTTGGCCCGTGAGCTGTTGGAGCTGCAGGCCGCCGAGCAAGCGGCGCGCGAAGCCGAAGCCCTCGCCAAGGCAGAGGCCGAGGCTGCGGCGCTGCGAGCGGAAGAAGAACGAGCCGCCGCGACCGCAGCAGAGCAAGCTGCCCTCGATGCCGAACAGGCAGCGGCCGAAGCGCGCGCAGCACAAGCCGAAGCAGACCGCCTCGTGGCCGAAGAGGCCGCCCGCCAAGCTGAGGAAGAACGCCAAGCCGCCGAAGAAGCCGCCCGCGCTGCTGCCGAAGCAGAGGCTGCACGCCAAGCCGAGCTCGCGCGCAAGCGTGCTGAAATCGTGGTCCCCAAGGATTACGTGCCGATGGCCGAAAGCGGCCACGAGTTGTACCAGATTGCTATTGATGCCTTCGCCGGGCCGCTCGACCTGCTGCTGTTCCTTATCAAGCGGCACGAGCTAGACATCTTCGACATTCCGATTGCCTTCGTGGTGGAACGCTACCTCGAATACATGAAGGTCATGCAAGACCTGAACATCGACGTGGCTGCCGAGTTCATGTTCATGGCCGCGGAGCTCTTGCACATCAAGTCCAAGATGCTCCTACCGCAACCTGAGGATGTCGAAGACGAGGAAGAAGGGGACCCGCGCGCCGACCTGGTGCGCCGGCTGCTCGAATACCAAAAGTACAAAGACGCCGCTGGCCACTTGGATCAAGTGCAGTGGTTGGGCCGCGATACCTTCGCGCGTGAACCGGAGAAGATCGAGTTCGATCGCGCCGATGCCCCCCTCAAGGAGGTGGGTGTCTTTGCACTGATCGAAGCGTTCGATGCGGTGCTAGCACGCCAAAAGCCGGAGTTCCGTCACCAGGTCATTTTGGAGCAAGCCTCGGTGCCGGTGCGCATGCGCCAAATCATTTCGATTTTGTCGATGGAGCAGCCGACACCCTTCACCGAGTTGTTGGGCGTCATCCGCTCGCGCCTGGATATCATCGTGAACTTCTTGTCGATGCTGGAGATGACCAAGCTGCAGCTCTTGAAGATCTATCAGTCCGACAACGGCACCGTCTACCTGGCGCCGAAGTACCAAACGCTCGAAGAGGCGATGGAGAAGCTGTCGCACCTCGACGAGAAGACGCTCTACGCAGGATGAGGCATGGATAGGCTCGAAATCACCAACGCCGTTGAGGCGATGATCTTTGCTGCGGGCGCGCCGTTGGCACTTATCGACCTGAAGAAGGCGTTTGAGCGCGCGTTGGCGGAAACAGCCGAAGAGGAGCGTACGCGCATCCTGGGCGAGGTCAAAGACGCGCTGGCTGACCTTGTGACCCGCTGGACCGACCCCGACAACCAGCGCGGTTTCCAACTGGTGGAAGTGGCCGAAGGCTTCACCTTCCGCAGCAATGGTCGCTACAGCGACCTCTTGTGTGCGATGCGTGAGCAGCGTCCGGTGCGCCTCTCCAAGGCCGCGCTCGAAACACTCGCCATCATTGCCTACCGTCAACCGGTCACAAAACCCGATGTCGACATGATCCGCGGCGTCGACTCCGGTGGCACGTTACACCTGCTCTTAGAGCGAAGCCTCGTGCGCATCGTGGGCAAGAAACAAGAACCTGGCTTACCGTTGTTGTACGGCACCACCAAGGAATTCTTGAGTTTTTTCAGCCTCGCCAACTTGGCGCAGCTACCCACCTTGCGCGAGTACACGGAGCTGTCGACTGAATCTCAAGAAGAGCTGGGCTCGTTTGACTCGCAAACCAGTCTGAAAGACCTGTCGGAGTCGGCGCAGAAACTGCGCTTGGGTGAAGAGGCCGCCGTCATCGAGCTGGACGATGCGGTGAAGAACCTGAACACCACCGAGAGCAACACCCGCGCCTCGCTCGCCGCCGAAGGCATCGTGGAGCTGGTGGACGCTGAAGGACACGAGATCCCGCCGCCCGTTGAAACACCCGACGACACTGTTGCCGCACCGGATAAAGACACCGACAAGCCTGCGTGATTGACCATTCGCACCCGCGAGTGTTACACGCCGCGTTCTATGGCGATTGAACGACTGCAGAAGATTTTGGCGCAAGCAGGGGTAGCATCCAGGCGCGCCGCCGAACAATTCATTCTCGACGGCCGCGTCAAAGTTAATGGCTCGGTGGTGCGCGAGTTAGGCAGCAAAGCCAACTTGGACACCGATCGCATAGAAGTACAGGGGCACGGCACACTTAAGGGCCAGCCGTTGGTCTACATCGCGATGCACAAGCCCGCGAATGTTGTGACCACGGTGGATGACCCCGAAGGCCGCATGACGGTGATGAGCGTGCTCGGTATGTCGCGCGCCATCGGCCCACGCCAGCACGAAGGCGACCTGCCGCGCGTCTACCCGGTGGGCCGCTTGGACTACGACGCCGAAGGTTTGCTGTTACTCACCAACGACGGCGACCTGGCCAACGCCATGTTGCACCCCAAGACGCACGTCCCCAAGACGTATGTCGTGAAGATCAAAGGCAAACCCGAGGCGCGCGCCCTCGAACGCCTGAAACGTGGCGTGCACTTGCGCGAAGAGGATGGCTCGGTGTCGCGGGTGACCTCACCCGCCGAAGTGCGCATTTTGAAAGAGAGCCCCGCCAACGCCTGGTTGGAGCTCGTGATCATCGAAGGCCGCCACCACCAAGTGAAACGTATGTTGGAGGCGGTGGGGCATCGGGTGCTACGGCTCATCCGTACCGACTTCGGCAGCATCACCCTTGAACCACTACCCACCGGCGGCTGGCGCTTTTTGACCAACGCCGAAATCGCGGCGCTCAAGAGCTGGAACCCCGGCTCAGCGCACAAAGCAAAGCGCCCCCGGCCCGCGCGCAGCGACAAACCGCTCAGCGCCAAACCCCATGGCGACAAGCCCGTACGCGGAAAACCGAGTCGTGCTGAAAAACCTAGCCGCGGCAGTAAACCGGCTCGGACCGACCGGCGCACGGGCAGCGTCGCAGGACCCAAGCGGTTGCGCGCGCGTTAGCCGTTAGACGAACCCTGTTGTTGACCCGCCACTGACCCCGCGTTAAAGCCAAAGGAGGTGTGCGCTTGCCGCGAAATCCCTTTGCGGCCGATCACCCGTTGGACACCATGAGTGACAAGCTCCGCAAGCTGAAGGACGAAGCCGCTCAGCTGTTCCAGAAGGGCAAGCTTGAGAAGGCCCTCGACGTCTACAAAGAGGTCTTGGCCGCCGACCCGAACGACCTCACCGCGCAGCTGAAGTGCGGCGACTTGCTGCGCAAGCTGAGCCGCAACGACGAAGCGATCGCTGCCTACACCAAGGTCGCCGAGACCTACGCCAACGATGGTTTGCTGCTCAAAGCCATCGCCGGCTGCAAGCTCATCCTCGAAATCGACGCCCAGCACACCGCCACCCAGGCGATGTTGGCCGACCTGTACGCCAAGAAAACCGGGCGTTCGGCGCAAGCGATGCCGGCATCGCTTCCGGTCACGCCACCACCCGCCCCCAAGCCACCCCCATTGCCGCGGCCAGCCGTAGTGGCCGAAGCCGACGAGATCCCCGAGGTCGAGGCCGACGAAGTGGTGGTGGTCGAAGAGGCCATTCCGCCGCAAGAGCTGCCGCAGATCCCGTTGTTCTCCGACCTCCCCAAAAACGCCTTCATCCAGCTCTTGGAGCAGATGCGTATGCGCTCGATGTTGCCGGGCGAGGGGATCATTCGCGAAGGCGATGTCGACGACTCGATGTTCATCATTTCGCATGGTCGTGTGAAGATCACCAAAACCAGCGAGAAGGGCTCCGAGGTCATTCTGGCGCAGCTGGGCGATGGCGCCTTCTTCGGCGAAATGGCGCTCTTGTCGGAGGCACCGCGCTCGGCGAGCGTGCTGGCGGTGGACGAAACGCTGCTGTTCGAAGTGTCCCGCGATGTACTGAACCAGGTGGTGGCCAACTTTCCGTCGGTGAAGAACATTCTGCTCAAGTTCTACCGCCAACGGTTGTTGTCCAACCTGATGGCCACCTCGCCCATTTTCAAGCCGCTGTCAGCCGACCAGCGCAAGACGCTCATCGAACAGTTCAAGAGCCGCGAGGTGCCGGCCAACGAAAAGATTTTGGAGGAGGGGCAAAAGGGGGACGGCCTGTACATGCTGCTCTCCGGCCGTGTCGAGGTCGCGAAGAAAACCGACGGCAAAAAACAGGTGT
>JAKLEG010000182.1 GCA_022703175.1 Myxococcota bacterium
CGCCCGGTGCCACGCTGGCCATCTGCTGTGCGCCGTAGTAGGCGAGTAACCCGGCGGCACCGCCACGCACCGCCTGCTTCAGCAGCTCCATCCGGTCGCGTTCGCCAAAAGCGTAGTGCGCTCCTGCCTTGACGCCAGCGCCGAGCAACCCAAGCGCCGCCGCGGAAACCTGCGGCGCCACCACCATCGTGCCGGCCAGTGCGATCGTCAGGCCAATGTTGGCCACCATCTCGACACGTTGGGTCTTGAGGGTGTCGTATTGGCTGAGTCGCGCCAGAAGTTCCGCATAGGCTAGCTGGATTTGCTGCACCTGCGCGTCGGTAGGCTGACCCTTTTCGACCCGTGTCAACTCGGCATCTCGCACCGCAGCGCCGACCTTGCGAGCGTACACTTCTATCCCGGCGCCATTCGGGCCGAGCGTGTCCATCAACATCTGCGTCAGGCCGTTACCCCGACCGTCGGTGACGATTTGTCGCACGGTGTCGACAAACGCCTGCTCCTTCATCTTCATATGCACGGCGAAGCCCGCCGCGCCGCCGGCAGCGGCTACCAACTCACGCAAGCCATTCAAACCGTTGCGTTGTGCGCCCGGCGTACGTGGATCGGCATCGCCGAAGTTCTTGGCAATCCACTCCTCGGGGTCGCCCAGAGTTTTCTTAATCCAGGCATCAATGGCTGGGTCGCTCTTACCTGACAGATAAGCCGAAACATACAGGGCCAGTTGGTCGACGTCTTGAGGCAGCACTTGGATAAGCGTCGCCGCAAGCTTGGTGTCCTTGGCCTTTAATTTCTTCAAGTCGTCCGCTAGCGGATTTTGGCCCGCTTCCAGGTTGAACGGCTTGTTCATGATGCGCGCGTACTCGGCCATCGCGACGACCTTCTCGAGCGGATTGAGACCCGCGATGGTCGACATGATCATTTGGCTGTCGGTCGTGCCAAAGGCCTGGTAAACGCCCGGCATGTTCATCGCATAGACCAGACGCTCGGCCGGCGTGAGCGTGCCATGCTCTTCGAGCGTCAATGCCTGCGAGGCAATGGTTTGGCCTCCAGGCAGTTTCACCTCGCGGCCAAGCTTGTCGCCCAACACCGACCGGAGTTCTTTGCCCGTGAGAGTCTTGAACTCAGAACGAAGCTTGGCCAAGAACGTTTGACGCTCAGCCGCCGTCAAATCGCGTCGGTCGAGCACGTCGAACACCACCTCGTCGGCGGTGCCCCCCAAACCGAACAGGCCACCGTCTAGCGCTACCTTTAGGCGGGCGGCACCTGCTGCGGGCGAGTCGAGACCCTTCCCCACCAAAATGAGATCCGTCAGCGGCCGCAGGTCGGAACCCGCCGCCTTCTCAACGTCAGTGCGGAAATTGCGGTCCGGATAGCCCCGCTTGTAGGCCAAACGAACTTCGTCAGCTGTGGGCAAACCATTGTAGTTGCGCGTCGCCGCGGCCGCTTGCGGCTGCAACATGTGCAACAAGGCATCAACATCGTTCTGGTCGGTTTTGCCTGAGCTCGAAAGCCGGAACGACACCGCCAGATACTTCGCCGAGCGCTCGCGCGCTGCTTGTTCGGCCTTGAGATGCTCACCTTCACCGCGGGCGGGGTCGGGCTCATAGCGCAACCCCTGGGCCGCAAGCGTCAGGCGCTCCAACCACAGCGAATTTCCAACAACAAAGTCGTCCAGGTCTTCATACAGGCGCTTGAACAGCGCGGTCTCGGTGGCTTTGCCCGAACGACCGTCATCGCCGTCACCATGCTCGTGCCACAACTTGTCGTTCACCTCTTTGTAGGCTTTGGCCACGGCCAAGAACTCGGCCGGAGTAAGCGTTTCGAGGAGGCGGAAGATGCGATTCTCGTCGGTGCCAAAACCACGCACCGCTTCGCGCAACTCGAACGCCTGCAGATAGGCCTTGGGAACCTCGTTGTTGGTGCGCGGCGCGACCGCCAAAAACTCAACGCGACGTTCGATCGCGCTGCTGCCCCAGAAGTGGCCTAATTTCTTTGCGGCGCCACGCAAATCGTAGCCGTACTTAGCCTTGAGGCCAGCATCCAACGCCTGCACCTGCTCACCCGAAAGCCCCATGAGCATGCGTGCCACGGCATCGCCATTCTTGGTCCAGCCCATCAGGTCGAGCTGCACGACGTCGTGCGCCTGCAAATCGCCGTAGGGGTTCTGCGGATCCAACTGGATGCGAGCAATGTGGCTGCCGGTGTTGGCGCCCAAAAGCGCATCCAACTCCTTGACCATCTTCTGCTGCAACGCATTAACGGCGGCCTCACCCTTGAGATTGGCGAACCCAGCATCACCTTTGGCGGTGCGCAACCCCGCATATTGTTCGGCGACCGCGATGCGGTCTTTCAGGCTCAAGCCGTGGGTCAAGTCGAGCATGTCGCGCTCGTGACGCGCGCCGTACCACTTACCGTCCATCCAATCGTTCAGGCGCTTCGCGACCCCGGCTGCGGTCCACGGCTCGTTCGTGCCAACGATGCGGTCCACCGGCAAGCTTATGCGCTGCGCCTCTTCGGTCGTGATCCGATCCCGCGGTACGGCCAGGTTGAACACGCGATCCACCGCATTGGCGGCCAGCGTGGCTTTGGCAGATGACGTGGCTTCGCCCGGAGCCGAAGGTCGCACCGCGGTCGCAGGCACCGGCACCGCGAAGGCCGACGGGATGGTGCCCGTCTCAAAGACGTCACGGGCCTTGAGCGACGGCTGCGTGAGCACCTGGGCGCGAATGGCAGCCACACCGTCGTTGGTGAGCGACCCTTGGGTGCGCTTGGCGTTGATAGCGTCGGCCAGAACACCGATACGAGCAAAGACGTTGTCGTTGGTGGCCGCGGGGGTGCGGTTCTTGTCAAACCATAGCTGCACGCCAGCATCGAGCAGGTCCATCAGACGCGTCTTGCTCTGCGGCTCGTCGGAGGGCACGAAACCAGGCATACCCTTGGCGCACAGGGCGCAATACGCCAGCGCGTGTGGCTCGGTGAGGCGACTCACGAACGCGGCTTGAGCGGAGGTGAGTTCGAGGCGCACACCCAGGGCGACACCATACTTTTGATTGAACTGCTCGACGACCGTCGACGTGACCGCGCCAGCGCCAGTTGCGCTCGTGTTGGTTCCGGAAACCGGCCTTAGATCCGCCATGGTGAACCTCTTGCTTAGGCTTGGTTGCTGCTCCACTTGCGAGTCCCGGATTTGGTCCGAAACCCATCCTATTTACGGATGACACCTTACACTTAATCTACCCCCACATACAACCGTCGGCTGGTTTCGGTTCATGAGATAATTCCCTTTACGTTTAAGGGACTTATTGTTACAGCCGGGCCGTCGCCAAAGCATTGTGCGACAGCAAATAGGATCGGCGTTGGGCTTTGGTTGACCGCACGTGCTGTCAAGAGCCCGAAAATGCCGCGGAGGGGCTAGCGCATGGTGCTCGACCTAGGCAATCGAATTGGGCAACGCCTCAAAAACCTCGTGCAGACCGCAATCCCAAAAGGCGACCACGCAGCCGCGACCATTGCCATCGCTTCCAGCAAAGGCGGCGTGGGCAAAACCACCACGGCCGTCAACGTCGCGGTAACGATGGCCGAGCAAGGGTTCAAAGTACTGTTGGTCGACCTAGACCCACAGGCCCATGTGGCGGCAGCGATGCACCTGCCCCCCACTCCCCAAGAGCCAGCGTTGGCCGACGTCCTCTTGGGAAAACTACGCGAAGTTTATGAAGTCCGCCGCGCAACCCGCTGGCCTAACCTCGCTGTGGCTGGCTCCGAAAAGGCGTTGGCCGAAACCGAAACGGTCCTGGCCGCCAAGATTGGCAAAGAGCTCATCTTGGAGGGAGCCCTGGCAGCCACCCGCACCCACTTTGACGTCATCCTGATCGATTGCCCGCCCAACCTGGGCACGCTCACCCTCAACGCCCTGTGCGCCGCTGATTTTCTGGTGGTACCCAGCGACATGTCGATTTTGGCCCTGGAGGGCGTCACCGATATCCTCACCGCCGTCGATACGGTGCAGCGACGTCTGCAGCGCCACGTCGAACTACTGGGCATCGTGGCCACGCGCGTAGATCGCCGTGCCACACAGATGAACAGCACCATCGAGACCAGCTTCAAAGACCTGTGCGGCAATCGCTTGTTTGACACGCGAGTGCCGCAAAGCTCTGCCATCAACAAGGCGCACCTTGCAGGCAAGCCCGTGCGCGAATTTGCCAAGGGTTCACCAGGAGCCATCGCCTACGATGCCCTCGCCGAAGAGCTGGCCGCGAAGATCGGCTTGCGGACCGTCGCACACAATGACAATCGCCGACCCCGCACACGCGAGCCCGCGCAAGCGTAAAACGACCTGGATAAAGATGGTTGGCCGCACGTCAATGCTGCTGCTGTTGGGCGTTGGCTGTCTACCCCGCCCTGCCCCAGCGCCCCCTGCCCAAACGGAGGTGGCTCAAATCGAGCGCCAGGCCGCACAGTTCTTGAGCGCGCACGTGGCGTCAGCATGGGAACAATGGATCGGCCGACCGCCGCGCCCACGCGACCTACCCGAAACCGAAACCCTATTCTCTCCGGCCACGATCGATGTCTTGCGGCGGGCAATGCGTGCCGAGCCGGATCCCGAAGCCCGCCGCGCGCTGCACCACTTGCACGCCCTGCTCGTCAGCGAATACCTGCGCCGCCAAACAGCAACCCTGGACCGAGCACGTTTTGACCTGATGCGCACGCCGCTTCCCGAACCGGGGCTCACCTTGCTGTCGTTGCGCCAGGCGCTGGCGCAGGAAGCTATGCCCGAACGTCGACAACAGTTGGTGAACGCCGCCCAACAACAACTCGAGCAACTCTTCCGGGTGAACCAAGAGCGCCAGGCCGAGCTCGACCGCGTGGCGGCCAGATTGGGCTACACTACCCGCCTGCAACTCTGGTCTGAGCTACGTCAATACGACGTCCGTGGCACACAGACGCTCGCAGAGACAGTGTTGGACGAGACTGACGCCGTCTATGAGCTGCTACTCCAGGAGTTGTCACTTACCGAAACAGGACGACCGGCCGGACGCCTGACCCTCGCCGACTTGCCGCGCTTGATCGCTGGCTCTCGCTATGCCGAAGCGTTCCCCGGCACGCGCTTGCTGGACGTCACCGAGCAAACGTTGACAGGCTTGGGACTTGCGTCCGAGACGTGGCCTGCGCACCTGGATGCGCTGCCGACCCTCGACAAGAACCCCCGCGCCGCTTGCTTTCCGGTGCGAATACCCGATGACATTCGCTTGTCGGTAAAACCCACCGGCGGGCCCCGCGACTATGCCGAGTTTTTGCATGAGGTCGGCCATGCGCTGCATTTCGCGCATACTCGCACCGCAGCGCCCGCCCTGGCAGCGTTGGGTGATGCCTCCACCTCTGAGGCGCTGGCGTTTGTTTTCGAAGGTTTGCTTGATGACCCGCGCTGGCTGCACCAGCGGCTCGCGTTCCCCGTCGCAACGCTGCCAAGTTACAACCGCTGGCGCGCCCTGCAGCGCCTCATGATGGTCAGGAGGCAAGCCGCTCTGGTGCTCGATGGCGTACGACAAGCTCAAAACCTCAACCTGCCTTCGGAGCTCCAACGCGCTTACGGCCTGAAACTTCCGACGACGGCGCTGTTGCTCGCGACATTAGAAGAGGAGCCCTTCCTGGAAGCTGCCGACTATCTACGCGGTTATGTGCTGGCCGCCACGCTGCTCGTCGAGTTACGAAAAACAAGCGGCCCTTGCTGGTGGAGCTCACCGGCATCGCTCACGCTCTTGCAGCAGCATTGGCAGCACGGCCTAGCGCTGAGCGCCGAGGAACAACAGACGCTTATGGGAGCGCACCCTCTTGACCCGACCGCCCTTGCGCGCGAGCTAGCCGCACAGTTAGTTTTCGCTCCCTCAAGCTCGGAAGCGCCGACCTGCGAAAGCGTTGCACGATGAAATTACTGCCATTGTTGGTCTCTGTGATGTGGTTTCTAAACCCGTCGCTTGCGCTCGCTGAAATTGAGCCGCAAAACCTGCCGGCCGCGACGCCCCCCACGCCCGCACCAACACCGGTCCTGACGCGCGCCCCCGAGCTCGTGGAGTTCGTCGCCGCCAGTTATCCGACCGAGCTCATGGACCAAGGCATCGGCGGCCAGGTGCAGTTGTTCATCGACATCAATGAGACCGGCAGCGTGGACAGTGTCGAGGTCGTAACAACCAGCCATCCGGCGTTTGTTGAGCCCGCCATTGCCGCCGCCAAGGCGTTCAAGTTCTTACCGGCTGAGATCGACGGTAAACCAGCCGGCATCCGCATCGAGTATCTGTACCACTTCGAGCCCCAGGCTCTGGTGATAGACGCGCTGGTAGGTGAGCCGCCACCACAGAACCAGGCGCTTCTGCCGGTGAACCTGAAGGGGCGCGTGCGTGAAGCCGGCATCCGCAAGTCGGTGCCCCAGGCCGTCATTCAGGTCAATGGTCGCGCGGTGGCCGAAACCGATAGCGACGGCCGCTTCGAGATCCGCGGCGCACCTGTGGGCACCTTCACGGTGCGGCTATCGGCACCTGGTTTTGACAGCTATGAGCTCGACGAGACCTTGGCCGCCGACCAAGCCCTGGAGGTGAACTACTACCTGGTACGCCTCGCCAGGAGCCCCTACGAAACCGTGGTACGCACGCGTGCCGCCCGCCAAGAGGTGGCCAAGGTGGAGCTGTCGCGTCAGGAACTCACGAAGGTGCCGGGCACGTTTGGCGACCCCGTACGCGTGATTGAAAACCTGCCCGGAATGGGTCGCACGCCGGGTGGTTTGGGCGGCGCCCTCTTGGTGCGCGGTGAACGCCCCTCCTCAACCGCGGTGTATATGGACGGCGTGGCGATTCCACAGCTGTACCACTTTGGCGGCCTCACGTCGGTCGTTAACGCTGAGTTCTTGGAAAAGATCGACTTCTACCCAGGCGGCTTTGGTGCACGCTACGGCGACGCGACGGCCGGCATCGTAGAGGTCACCACCCGCGACTTGAACTGTGACATCGTGCACGGTAGCGCCAAGGCCGACCTCATTGATGCTTCGGCCTATGCCTGTGTGCCTGCCGACTCGTGGCGCGTGGCCGCCTCCGGACGCCGTTCCTACATCGACCTCCTGTTACCGACCCTGATCGACCAAGTACAAAACGACCCGGGCACAGGCTCCTTCACCATTGCGCCGCGCTACTTGGATTACCAGGCCAAGGCCGACCGACTATTTGGCGATCACGCGCTCACGTTGTTTGCCTTTGGCGCCGATGACCGGCTGACGCTCATTCAAACCGGCTCTGCCGAGGATGTGAACATCAACTTCGGTACCCATTTGTTGTTCCATCGCTTTTTACTGCGCGACCGCTGGCGCCTGAACGATCGCATGACACTTACCTCCAGCCTGGCTCCCGGCTTCACCCGTAACGACTTCACGGTGGGCGCCAAAGAGTTAGATTTTTCTTTTGAGTTTCGGCTGCCGATCTACACGCTGGATTGGCGCGAGGACTTCACCTTTAAGGTGAGCCCTGAACTGACCGTGAATGCCGGCCTGGATCACCGCATGGGCCGGGCCGTCTTCTCCATGGACAACCCGATGCCCACCTATGTGGTGGTCTACCCTGGCAACACCTTCACCTACACTGCCACGCAGCCTTACAAGCGCACGATGAAGGGCTTTACTCAGGGGTATTGGGTCGAGGCTGTCATTCAACCGACCGATACTCTTAAGCTCGTCCCTGGTCTGCGCTTAGACCGCTGGGATTTCTACAAGACCCAAGGCTATTCGTTGATGCCGCGCGCCACCGCTCGTTGGGAGTTCTTGCCTGGCAGCACTGCCAAGGCCGCATATGGCTTGTACGAAAAACTCCCCGAGGCCTTCTACCTGCTCGATCGCATCGGCAACCCCAACCTAGATCCACAACGCGCCCATCATTTTGTGCTGGGGCTGGAGCAGGTATTCACGCCCGTTATCAACCTCGACCTGCAAGGTTTCTACAACCTGAAATCACGTAACCCCGAGGCCACCACGGCCCAGACCAGCACCGATTCGACACTCAGCTCCGAGAATTTTGCATCCACGGCCACCGGCCGCGCGTATGGCTTGGAGCTCTTGTTGCGTCACTTGGCCACCGCCGATGGCACCTTCTACGGCTGGATCTCCTACACTCTATCCCGCTCACTGGAGCGCGACCGGAGCTCCGACACCACGGCCCAAACCCAAACGCAAGCGGGCAACAACGATCCGGTGCTCCAACCATCTCGGGAACATATCTCGGCATTTGACCAAACCCACATTCTTACCGTGGTGGGACAGTGGGTGCTGCCGTATGGCTTCGAGTTCGGCCTGCGCTTCCGACTGGTCACGGGCAACCCATACACACCGCTCGATCAAGGCACGCCCATCTTCGATGGCGACTCCGACAGCTATTCGCTCGACCTGACCGGCGTTAAAACCAACTCAAAGCGCATGCCCAACTTTAAGCAGCTCGATCTGCGCATCGACCGGACCTTCACCTTCGATCTCTGGAAGCTCACCCCCTACTTGGAGCTCATCAACGCCACCTACGCGAAGAACGTCGAAAGCTACCAATACGACTTCCGTTATCGAAAAAAATCAGCGCTCACGCTGCTCCCCATTCTGCCGGTGTTGGGCGTGAAGGGAGAGTTCTAATGAACCGGTTCTACCTAACGCTCATGGCCCTATCGTTCGCGAGCTGCAACAGCGGCTTGGACAGTTACGAAGAGCTCATCGACCTGCGTGTCTTGGGGCTGCAAGCGGAACCGCCCGAGCTGCTGATCGATTTGCCGGAGGCACAAAACGCCGCCGTGAGCTTCAAGGCGTTGGTGGTGGATCCGCGCCACGGCCCTGTAACCTACCATTGGAGTTTCTGTCCGATAGCCTCGTCGACCGCCTGTTTGGACTACAACGACGTGCGTGCCTTGGCCACAGCAAGCGATGCCGCAATGCTGGACGGCCTGCGCAACGCGACGCAAGGCGGCACGACCGAGCCGGTCAACGCCCACAGCATGTATTCACCGCTGGATTGGTGGGGCACGCGCGCCGCGTGGCCCTACGACTTGCCGGCCTTCCCGGTGACGCTCCCAGGAACGCTGGCGTACTACCATGTACAAGACAGTGGCATGGGCTTCGGCATGGGCGTCTGGCCCTCAGCGGTGTTGGATGTGCAAACGGGAGACGAATCGGTCAAAGCGATCAAGCGCGTAACTTATGGCATCGCCAACCGTCGCGAACTCGCGCAATTGGCCAGCGAGCTGGGTGGCGAGGCTGCCGCCGCCATGCCGTTTGAGCTCTGCTATCCAGAACAGACGCCCGCGACACAGCCCGGCTGCCTGCCTCTCAAGGATGCCACGCCCAACCACAACCCGATGTTTGCCCGCGTGCGCGCCGCCCAAGGCAAAGATCCCACAAACCCGGATTGGACCGACATAGAGCTCAACCCCGCGGGCGACGTAGCGGGCGTAGTCACGGTGGTCGCGGGTGAATGGATCCGTCTCCTGCCAGAATTCACCCCTGAGTCGTCTGAGCCTTACCAAAATCTGAAGGCCGACCTGGTGGATGGCAGCTTGCACGTCGAAGATCTGGTCGAGGATATCGCGGTCACTTGGTTCGTCACGAGCGGCAAGCTGCTCAACACCCTCACGTGGCCGCTGTTTACAAAATCACTCGACACAGCCTACCAAGCCCCCGATGTCCCGCCGGCGGACACGAACGGCAGGCTCATGCCGGTCGGCGGCAAGGCGACAAGGTCCACCGCGATGTGCATGGCCATCTGCAGGGCGATCACCGCGCCCAGCGAGCCGGCCAGCGTCCGGCCGAAGGAGTCGACGGCAGTCACCGCGGACTTGCGCGCCTGGTAGGCCCACATCAGGATCAGGCCCATCAGCAGGATGGCCCCGATGAAGCCCCATTCCTCGGCGAAGACCGCGAAGATGAAGTCGGTGGTATCCTCGGGAAGG
>JAKLEG010000183.1 GCA_022703175.1 Myxococcota bacterium
CACGCCCTCAGATAACCACGCGGCAGACCCCGGGCCCGTCGACACAGGCTACGATCCAGAGCCACTCTTGAACGGCCCGTTCCATGTGTTGTTCGACAACAGTCACGGCGAAGATGCCTCCAACGCTGATTGGGTCATCGATAACAACTGGCCCACACCCTCACCCGCCTCACCGGGCGATGCCGAAGATTGGAGCGGCGCCTACTCTTCGTGGGGTTTCGACCTCTGGCACACCGGGCGCTACATCGTGCGCACCCTGCCGCCCAGTGGCCGCATCACCTACAACGACAGCAGCAACAGCCAGGACCTGTCTAACTACGACCTGTTCATTTTGCCGGAGCCTAACAACCAGTTCACGATGGCCGAGAAGACTGCCATTCTGGATTTCGTCCAAGCAGGCGGCGGCCTGTTTATGGTATCGGACCATGCCGATGCCGACCGCGATGATGATGGTTGGGACGCCGTCATGGCGCTGAACGACCTGATGAGCAACAACGGTCGAGCCACCAACATCTTCGGCATCACGTTCTACCCAGATGGTAATTTTTCCGAGCACCCCATCACCAACCTGGCCAATCTCCCGGACAGCCGCGTCCTACATGGGCCGTTTGGTGAGGTTACCGGCATGAGCATCTACAATGGCACGTCGCTCACGCTCAATTTAAACATGCCTGGGGTGCGCGGCTTAGTGTGGCGGAATGGGTACCCCCATACTTCCACCTTCTGTGACTTTGCCACGAGCCGCTACGGCCTCGGTCGCATCGCCGCCGTGGGTGACTCAAGCCCCGCCGATGATGGCTCCGGCAACCCCGGGAACTCCAATATTGAAGATGGCTGGACTGAGGCGGGTGTCACCAACAACATCCTATTCCTAAATGCCAGTGCCTGGCTCGTGCGCGACGCCGGGCCGTAGGCTCTTTCTCACCGACGTCTCCCGAGGTCTGCGATGCCCACTGCTAAACGCCCGCGTCGTGCCAAGCGATCGACCCCACCAACACCGCGCGTCTGCTTTCCGGAGCTGAGCTCGCGCGCCTACGAACATCCCGCCGACCGTGCAGCCCTGGCGGCTCTACGCAAAGTCAAAGGCGTGGACCTCGTGCTCCGCAAGCTCATGGGGCTCGTGGGTGAACGGAGCCTACGCTTGCTCTTCCTAGGCAGCGCCGTTCGCGTTGAAGCCGATCAATTCGCGAGGCTTCATCGAGTCTATCGCGAGTGCGCCGAGACGCTCGACGTGCGCCCGGTCCCTGAGTTGTACGTCACGCAAACGCCGCTGGTAAACGCTGGTGCCGTGGGCGTCGACCAGCCCTTCATTGTGTTGAATTCGGCGCTGCTGGATTTGTTGGACGATGACGAGCTGCGCTTTGTCTTGGGCCACGAGCTGGGTCACGTGTTGTCGGGACACGTGCTCTACAAGACCATGCTGCAGCTGTTGTTACGCGTTTCGTTGGTGCTGACAGGCCTGCCGCTCGGCAACCTGGCGTTGTTTAGCATCATCTCGGCGTTGAACGAGTGGGACAGAAAGAGCGAGTATTCCGCCGATCGCGCGGGCCTCTTGGCCCTCCAAGATCCGGAGCTTTGCTATCGTGTCAGCATGAAAATGGCTGGCGGTGGGCAGGTCGACCAAATGAGTGTCGACGCCTTCGTACGCCAAGCGGAAGAATATGAGCAGGCCGGCAACATTTTGGATGGTGCACTGAAGCTGTTGAACCTGTTGGGACGAAGCCACCCCTTTCACGTCTTGCGTTTGGCGGAGCTGAAGCGCTGGGCCGAAACTGGCGACTACCCGCGTATTCTCGCAGGTACCTATCCCCGCCGCGTCGATGACCCAGGCCAGCCGGTGCTCGACGACCTCAAAGCCTCGGCCGACAGCTATAAAGAGTCGTTCGACAACTCCCGCGACCCGTTGGTAACCGCTGTCCGTGACGTAGGCACCAGCGTCACCACCGCAGCCACACACTTGTTCGATGAGCTGCGCCGGATGATGAACGAGGGCACGCCGCGAAAGTAGTCGCGATCGCGCCTAGGTAGGCAAACGCATTCGCAAGGCATTGGCGAGTTCAGCAAACCTGTCGGCCCAGAGACTTGCCCGAGCATCCCCAGCACGGCCCTTCTGAGCCAACCCTGGATAATGCCGTTCGGTGACGGCCCACAAGGCGGTTTGGGCGGGCCACAGGTTTACATCGAGCCCAGAGGTCCCCACCAACATCACAGCGTCCAAGAGCGCCTGCAGTGAGCTCAAGTCGTGAGGGCGTTGGCTGAGCCCTTTGGTGGCCCGCGCCACCGCGCCGGTGACAGAGAAGGTCAGGCTGTCCCGGTCGACCTCTAGCGCCTCGGCCTTTGCCTCATCCAACAAGCGCAAGACTTGTTCGAGGTCCAACGATGGCGCCGCCAACGCATCCTTGAGCGTGTTGTTTAGCACAAACTCACCCGCGAGCTTGATCGCACGCGGCACTGGCAGATTCATGCGTCGCAAGAACCGCATCAACGGCGCGTGGCGATGTTTCAGCTCGCGGTAGCTCGCCTCCGCCTCACGAACGGTGGACGCCAAGATCAGGTCGAGAATTGCGCGCCGCTGGTCGTGGAACAGGGAGGCCAACGAGTAGGTGAGTTTGTCGAAGTGCCGATCCAGCTCACGCACCACCTCGGCGAGGTCCGCGCGCTCAAACGCCTGGCCCACCGAGCTCACCATCGCATCATAGTCGGAATCACCGACAAAGCGTTTGACGCCGCCGTTTAGCGTGTGATCACCGAAGTGCAAAACGCCAAAACAGAGCCGCGCTGATTCCTCCGTGATATCCGAGGTGATCCGGACCTTGCCGACCGCTAACCGCGAACGTCCCCCCTCAAACAGCTCAAAGGCATCACGATGCACTTGGTAGCAGTAGACGTTGTCGTGCTCCTCGTACCGCTTGAACAGCGATCGCACTGAGTAGTGCGCCGCCACTTGTTCCAACTTCACCACCTTCGGTTTGATGGCTGCGTCCCACAACATCCGCCCGTCACCCACCTCGATGACATTGCTCTTGGCCAGCGCTAGCGATTTGAGGAATGGCTCCTCCAAGGACTCGCCGCTGAGTTCCTCCGCCAGCTGTATGGCACGCGCGGCATAGCTCAGGATCTGTTTGCCTTCGATGCGCGATAATTCGTCGAAAAACCAGCCACAACTCGTAAACATCAAGAGCGCGTGGCGCTGCATCTCCAACAGCTTCCAGGCACTGATGCGCTGCTGGATCTGTGTCGGGTGCAAGTGAGCTGCGAAAAAACGTTCCTTCTGCGCCGGGGTGCGGTTCAAAACGACATCGATATAGGCGTCGCGCGCCGCCCAGGGATCGAGAAAAATCTCACGCCCTTTGCGCTCGAAGAGCTCGGCCAAACGGTCACGCAAGCAATCCAACGCCTCGCGCAACGGTTTTCGCCACGCCTGGTTCCACTTGGCATCCATGCCAATGTTGCAACCGCAGTCCGACCGCCACCGCTCCACCCCGTGCGCACAGCTCCAGGAGGTATTCTCGGCAATTTGCACCTCCCAAACCGCTGGATGTAACGCCAAGAATTCGCCGTAGTTGGTGATGCGTGCAGCCTTGTCAGCCTCAATTTGCTTGAGCGCATAGGCCAATGCCATCTCGCCAAAACGGTGATGATGCCCGTACGTTTCGCCATCGGTGGCGATGTGCGCTAGTTGCGGTTGCCCAATGTCCGACTTGAAGCCCGACAACAGGCGCCGGGCAAAAACCTCGCCGTTCGAGAGCATGCCCTCAAACGCAACCGCCCGCGACAACGGCCCGTTGTAGAAAAACAGCGCGATACTTTTGCCGGACGGCAACGTCGCCCGATACGGCAGCGTCGTGTCGATGCTCGCGTTCGGGACCTCGGTCCAGCTGGTCGCTCCGGGCGCACGCACCCGAGCCGCCTGGTGCGGCGCCAACACGGTGAACGTAATCCCGTGCTCGGCCACAACCTCCAGCGTCTCTATGTCCACCGCGGTCTCGGGCAGCCACATGCCTTCGGGCTGGCGGCCAAAACGTCGTTCGAAGTCCTTCAACCCCCAGCGCACCTGCGTCACTTTGTCGCGCCGGTTGGCGAGCGGCATGATCAGGTGGTTGTAGGCTTGCGCCATCGCCGAACCATGCCCACCAAACCGCTGCACCGATTCCCGGTCTGCAGCCAGAATGCTTGCATAAGTATCCGGAGCTTGTTTTTCCATCCAGGCCAACAGCGTCGGCCCAACGTTGAAGCTCAGCTCAGCATAGTTATTGCGGATCTGCGAGATGAAGCCTTTGTCGTCGAGGATCCGCGCGGCGCCATTCGGCGCATAACACTCGGTGGTGATCCGCTCATTCCAGTCGTGATACGGCGCCGCCGACTCTTGTTGCTCCAAGTGCTCAATCCACGGGTTATCCCGCGGCGGTTGATAGAAGTGCCCGTGAATACACAAAAAGCGTTGATTCACCCAGGACCTCACATACCGCTGTGGCGGAGATAAACCGCTCCCAGCGGCGGCAGTGTCAGTTTGAGCGATTGCTTGTGGTTGTGACTTGCGATCTCCTCGGCGTTCACCGCACCACCGTTACCCACGCCACTGCCGCCATACTCACGTCCATCACTGTTCAAGATCTCCTGCCACGCGCCGGCATGCGGGACACCAAGCCGATAGCCCTCGCGCGGACAGGGCGTCATGTTCAGCACCACCAAGACGCACGACTTGTCACTCTTGGATTTGCGCAAGAAAGCATAGACGCTCGCATCCGCGTCAGTGCAATCCACCCACTCAAAGCCATCGGGGCTCGTGTCCAACTCATGCATCGCCGGCTCGCAGCGATACAAGTGGTTCAAATCCGACAGAAGCTTCATCACGCCGCGGTGAGGCTCGTGTTGCAGCAGGTGCCAGTCGAGACTCGCCTCGTGATACCACTCGTTGTACGACGCGATTTCGGCTCCCATAAACAGCAGCTTTTTGCCAGCCTGAGCATACATGTTGGCGTACAAGAGACGCAGATTGGCGAACTTCTGCCAGGTGTCGCCCGGCATCTTGGCCAACAACGAACCCTTCCCATGCACGACCTCATCGTGTGAGAGCGGCAACACGAAATTCTCCGTGAACGCGTACAGCATGCGAAAGGTCAGCTCGTTGTGATGGTAACGACGATGAATCGGGTCGCGGCTCATGTAGGCCAGCGTGTCGTGCATCCAACCCATGTCCCACTTGAAGCCAAAACCCAAACCGCCCACATAGGTCGGCCGTGACACCATCGGCCAGGCCGTCGATTCCTCGGCCAGGTTCACGATGTCGGGGAACATTTTGTAGGTGACCTCGTTCATCTGGCGCAAAAGACTGATGGCCTCGAGGTTCTCCCGGCCGCCATATTGATTCGGGATCCACTCCCCCTCTTTGCGCGAGTAGTCGAGGTAGAGCATCGAGGCGACACCATCCACACGCAGGCCATCGGCATGGTACAGGTCCAGCCAAAAGACCGCGCTCGACAGCAGGAAGCTACGCACCTCGTTGCGGCCGTAGTTGAAGATGTAGCTCTGCCAATCGGGGTGAAAGCCTTTGCGGCTGTCGGCGTGCTCGTAAAGATGAGTGCCGTCGAAGTACCCCAAGCCGTGCTGATCGCTTGGAAAGTGCGCCGGCACCCAATCCAAGATCACGCCGATTCCAGCTTGGTGCAGCGTATCAATGAGGAACATCAAATCGTCAGGCGTGCCATAACGGCTGGAGGGTGCAAAATAGCCGGTGACCTGGTAGCCCCAGGAACCGTAGAACGGATGCTCCATGACCGGCATCAGTTCCACGTGGGTAAAGCCCAGCTCGCGAACGTGGGCCGCCAGACGCGGCGCCATCTCGCGGTAAGTTAGCCAGCGATTATCCTCTTCGGGCACGCGCATCCATGAGCCCAGGTGCACTTCGTAAATCGAAATCGCCTGGTCCTGGCGATTGTGGTCGGCCCGGCGCTTCATCCAGTCGCCGTCACCCCAAGCGTGACGCTCGCGCCACACACACGATGCGGTATTGGGCGGGGTCTCGTGAAAACGTCCGAATGGGTCGGCCTTGTCGACTTGATAACCGTGGAACCGTGAGCCGATGTGAAATTTGTAGAGATCACCGTGGCCTACGCCAGGAATGAAACCTTCCCAAATTCCCGAGGAACCACGGGCCTTTAGCGGGTGGCCACTACGATTCCAGTGGTTAAAATCGCCCACCACGCTGACGTAGTTCGCGTCGGGTGCCCAGACGCCAAAGTAAGTCCCTTCAACGCCGTCGAAGGTCGCCGGATGTGCGCCCAAACGCTCGTACAGCCGCGCATGGGTGCCCTCGTTGAAGTAGTGCAGATCCTCATCGCGCAGAATCGAATGCGGCAACACATCCTGTACCGCCGTGCGGCTCCGGTCACTCACGGTTGGCTCTAGCGCTTTCACGTCTGGCTCCTCGGCGGCAGGCACCCCTCTGGCCTGACGCAACGAATGAATCTCTTTGAACAGCTTCTCAATGTCGGCGGTCGAACGAATCGCAGGCAGATCCAAACGCGCCTTGCGTTGCCAGTTGGGCCGCTCGGTCACGGTTCCCGGGACATTTTGAGGTTTTGACTCCAACCACAGATCCTCGATGTTCACGAGTACGGCTGACGCGGCACTGGCCGCCAGCTCCCGATGCACTGCTTGCACCAGCGCTTGGTCATCCGTTGCCCCGGTAGGCAGATACCCTTGTTGATGGAGGTAACGCACCAGTGATGTACGTAGCCGCTGGCGCCGCGCGCGCTCATCCACGGCGAAGCCCGCATCCATGCCGCCCAGCTGTAGCTGATCATCAAGATCGGCGCCTGCAAAGTAACCAATGAAAGTCGCAGTATCGTGGGTATCGAAGCTCGCCAACGCATTCGCTGGGGGCGGCACCATGGCCCGGAACGGCTCGTCACGAACCTCGAACTGCCCGACGTACATCCTCTGAACACGGTGCCGACTTAGAGCTGGCCGCACCATCGGTGGCACGGTGCCCAAATCCTCGCCGATGATCGCGCACTGGTGCCGCGTCGATTCCAGCGCCAGCACGGCGTAAAGCTCTTCAGATGGGTACTGCACATAGACACCATCTTTGGCCTGCATACCGTTCGGAATCAGAAACAGTCGATGCAGCCCCATCACGTGGTCAATGCGCAAGGCACGCGCTACCTGGGCGTGGTGACGAATCGCTTGAGCCAAATAGCGATAGCCGCTCTCGCGCAAACGCTCCGGAACCAGGCCAGGGAAACCCCAGTTCTGTCCAGCAGCCGACAACGGATCCGGCGGGGCGCCTGCCGCCAAGTCGGCGAAGAAAACCTGCCGCTCGCGCCAGACATCGTAGCCGTCGGGATGCACACCCAGCGGCATATCCAAGTATAGGCCGCCACCGCGATTCCGAGTGCGCAGGGTCAAGTTCTGCAGTTGTTCAGCCATCGCCCATTGTACGTACTGATGGTAGCGAACACTGGCCTCATCGACCTCAGCTTCACCAAGCTTGCCTTGCTTCGCTGCATCGCCCCAGGCGTGCCACGTCGAATGCTGTTTCTCGACCGCACTCATGAACTGAGCGTAGTCAACGAGCGTCGGATGCTCCCGCAAATAGCTCTCCAACGCCTCCCGTCGGCCACCTCCGCGCGTGTAAAGTGTGTGAGTTAATTCGGTGAGAACCTGGCGCTTAAGCGTCATCGCTTCTTTGTAGTCGACCAGCGGCGCCTGATGCAGGTTGCGACTCGCGCGCCGAAAGGCCGAGCTCCCCATCAACGACCGAGCTTTGTCGGAGAGCTTCAGCTCGGGCAGGTCGTCCATCGCCAAAAACAGCTCATTCCAAAACAACCGACTGACGGGCGTATAAGGGCTGGGCGCAAAGGGCTCATCGAGAAAGCTCGCGAGAATCGGTAACGTCCCGACCAGGTCGGCACCCAAGTTGGTAAGCCAATCACTCCACTCGCCCAGGTCGGCCAAATCGGCGATGGGCTTGGGCGTCGCACCGCGCAAGGCATACAGCGGCAAGAACGCGCCCCACGAACGCCCCTCGCTCATGGCCATCGGTACGTAGGCTTGCTCCGGCGCGATGATCACATGTCCGTGCGAACTACCTTTCGGCAACTCCAATTCGATCTGGTGATAACCCGCAGGCAACTCAGCGGTGAGAGTGAGCGTGCGCGCGACGTAGCGCGTGCCATCCACCTCTTCGCTGGAGGTGACCGGCAACGAGGCCACGGTACCTGCCTCGCGGCGTTTTTCACCGTTCTCGAGTTCCAAGGTTGTGACCCAACGCCCGGTGTGCATCGCTGCCGGCAAGCGCAACGTCAACATCAACGGTTTGCCCAACCAGCCCACCGTGGTGGGCTCCAGCACGCGCTGCCACAACTGCGCTCGGCGTTTTTGGATCGCCTTGGGCACGTCCTCCAGTGAGGTGATTTCTGCGCCCAAGCCGCGCAGAATTCGGATCAACGATTCCACGGAGGCGCGCCGCGATCCCTTCAGCACATCTTCGTACGAGGTCTCAACCCCATACAGCGCGGCGAGTTGTTCCAAAGATACGGGAAGCTCGGTCATCACGTCACCTTGAGCTTTTCATCAAACTTGGCGGTGGCTTACGGCAAAAAGATGGGCAGGTCTTTGCTGCGGTTCCAACTCCACGTAGTTACGCCGGCTGCGCCACACGTAGCGTGCGTCATCCAATAGGTCGTGCACTTCGAACAACTCGTCGGCACCGACGCCCAGCGCATCCAGGTCGAGGTTCACAAAACCGCCCTGCTTCCACACCGGATCGAGGTTCACCACGACAAGCAGCACATCGTCGCCTTCGCGTTTGCTGTAGCAGATGATCTTGTCGTTCTCGGTCTCGTGAAATACCGGCGTGCCGACCCGCTGCAGCGCCGGATGGGTCCTACGCGCGGCATTCAAACGCTTGAGGTAGCCCTTGAGGCTTTGTGGCGCCTCTAGGTCCCAGTGCTTGATCTCGTACTTCTCGGAGTCCAGATACTCTTCACTGCCCGGTTCTCGCGGCGTGTTCACACACAGCTCAAACGCTGGACCATAGATGCCGTAGTTCCCCGACATCGTGGCCGCAAGCACCAAGCGGTTCATAAAGGCCGGGCGCCCACCGTGTACCAACGCCGCGTGCAAAATGTCGGGCGTGTTGGGCCAGAAGTTCGGGCGGAAGTATTCGCGTGCCGGCCCCTGCGACAACTCCCGCAGGTACTCGGTGAGCTCCCACTTGCTGTTACGCCATGTGAAATAAGTGTAGCTCTGGCAGTATCCCGACTTGGCCAAGTTCGCCATCAACTTCGGTTTGGTAAATGCCTCTGCCAAGAAGATCACACCTGGGTCGCGATGTTTCAGCTCAGCAATCACCCATTCCCAAAACGCCAGGGCCTTGGTGTGCGGGTTGTCCACCCGGAAGATGCGTACGCCGTGATCCATCCAAAATTCGAACACGCTCTTGAGCTCGCGCCAAAGCGCCTGCCAATCCTCGGTCTCGAAATCAAATGGATAGATGTCCTGGTATTTCTTAGGCGGATTCTCGGCGTACTGGATGGAGCCATCGGCGCGCTTGCGAAACCAAGCCGGGTGCTCGCGTACATAGGGGTGGTCGGGCGAACACTGAAAGGCAATGTCCAACGCCACTTCCAAGTGGTGACCATGTGCCGCCGCAACAAAGCGATCAAAATCGTCGAGCGTTCCCAACAGTGGGTGCACCGCCTTATGGCCACCTTCGGCGCTGCCAATCGCCCATGGGCTACCAGGCTCTCCAGGCTTGCAGACGACATTGTTGTTGCGCCCCTTGCGGTGCGCGCGGCCGATCGGGTGGATCGGCGGCAGGTAGACGACGTCAAAGCCCATGTCGGCGATATACGGCAGCCGCTGAAGCGCATCGGCAAAGGTGCCGTGCTTGCCAGGCGTCGTCGTGGTGGAACGAGGGAACAACTCGTACCAGG
>JAKLEG010000184.1 GCA_022703175.1 Myxococcota bacterium
GGTGTTTGAGGCCGAGGTGCCGGCTGATGCCGTGGGTGAGGACACCGAGCTAAGCGTGGCCGAGGCTCAAGCAGGTGACGAAGCCGTGCAGCACGCCCCAGAGAAGCTCGGCCCGGCCTACAAGATGGGCCCGGAGGGCACGGCGTTTGCCAAAAAGGTCAAGCTTCATATCAAGTGCCAGAAGAACACGCGGCCGCTCATTGCCAGCACCAAGCTGACGCTTTCGCAGTTGAAAGATGGCACATGGGAAGCGCTCGAAGGCGCCACCTGGAATTCTGAGAATTGCGACGCGGAAGGGCTTACCCAACAGACCGGCACGTTCGCGCTTGTGCCCGATGCGGCCGTGCCCTCGATTGACGATGCGCAAGGCACGGATTTCACGGTGGGCAATCTGCGCGTGCAAACCAGCGTGCAAGTGCAGGCATCGATTGCGGTTTCTGGCGATGGCATCCGCATGGAGCTTAAGGCCACGGGCAATTCTAAGAAGGCCACGGTGACGCTTTCGGGTTTGCGGCCGAAGGGGGATGTTTACGTTTTTGACGGCAGCTACGACAAGAAGACGGTCGGCAAGTCTGGCGCCGATGGCTCGTTTAGCTATGAGCAAAGCCTAAGCAAGGAGACGCGGCTTGTGTGGGTTCAGCCGGTGCCGGCGACGATTTACCTCAAGGCGGATGGTACAGGTTGTAGCTCTGCTGGCGGCACGTGGAATGGGAAAGGCCTGAGGTGCACGCTCAACAAAGGTGTTGATACAGGAATTCAAATTGATGGCGCGGACGTCAGTCTCGACTGCGGTGGTTGGACGCTTCTTGGAAATCGCACCGGCGCGGGCGTCATCGCGAACGCTCGGGGGGTCCGAGTTCAGAACTGCGAGATCAGCGGGTTTGATATCGGTGTCATCATCAAGGCCGGATTTGCCTCCGTCTCTGTTAGCAGAAATCGCTTTGATGTCACGACAGACGCGTTGCAGGTCTATGGTACGAACGCTAACGTTTACGACAACGTGATGTCGGGCACGATGATTGGTGGCCATACTCTCGCTCGGCCGGCCTACGGGCTACGCACCGCGCAACCACTCAAGTTCTATTTGAACGATGTGAATGCCACGACCAAGAACGTGTACTACACGGTTTCGACTCCGGCGATCGCCCTCGACAACGGCAGCACGACAGCTCGCAAGGGCAACTACTGGGCACACAATTGTTCGACAACGCCTACGGGGCCATGGTTTGTGGCAGCAACTGACGCCAACAACTCCGCAGTCAGCGATGGGGCGCCGTTTGGCGTGCCGTTGCATTACTGGGATGGCACCAAGGTGGTCGCTGTAAGCTCCACGATACCCACGGGTTGTGCCGCGGACGCCGACAGGGACGGTTACGCCGCAACCGCGTACGGCGGCAATGACTGCGATGACAGCAGAAGCTTCATCAACCCCGGGCGGTCCGAGGTCTGTGACCTCGCCGACTTCGACGAGGACTGCGATACAAAGGCCGATGATCAAGATACGGGCGGAGCAACGGGAAAGTCGACCTGGTACATCGACGCGGACAACGATGGCTACACGCCGGCCAACCACCTGGTGAGGTGCGATCGCCCAAGCTCGAGTTACAAACTGCGGTCCGAGCTGCTGGCGTTTGGTTCGGGGAATGAAGACTGTCGTGACGACCGCGCGGAGACGCACCCCGGCGCCGCGGAGGTACCCGGCGATGGCATCGACCAAAATTGCGACGCGGTAGACCTCTGCTACATCGACAACGACGGCGACGGCTTCGGCTCAACGCAAACTTCGAACGGCATCAGCATGGTGTGCGCGGAGGCGGGAGATCGCAGCGGGAATAACACCGACTGCAACGACGCAAACTGGGAGATCAACCCGACTACCTTGTGGTACATCGACTGCGATGGCGACGGCTACACGAGCGGCGACTACATACTTCAGTGTCTGCCACCGTCGTGCGGCCGACTTCGCCGCGAGGTCATGCCGCCGCCCGGCAGTGGTGGTTTGCACCGTGATTGTTTCGACAATCCTGGGGACGCGCAAGCTCAGGCCAGCTACCCCGGCGTCCAAGCCGCTTCCGTCCATCCCGGCGCCCGTGAAGCCTGCGATAACGTCGACAGCGACTGCGATGGCTCGCTTGTAGATGACTATCTCGACAATGACAGCAACGGCGTGCCCGACTGTTCCGACCGCGATGGCGATGGCGTTGCTGATGCCGATGACAACTGTCCTGACGATGTGAATCCCAACCAAGCAGATCAGGACAACGACGACCTGGGTGACGTGTGTGACTATTGCAACGCAGCGGGAGCGGCGACCAAGGATGTTGCGGCTACCTGCACCTCTTTCGCTCTCAATTGCGGGGTAATCTACTCGTTGCCGGGTTGTCCCAATCCGACTCCGTACAGTTGTGGCGACTGCACTGGCGGTTTGGCCTGCGGCGGTGGCGGACTTAGCAACGTTTGTGGCAGCGGCGCCATTGTGGAGGAGCCCGCGCTTCCTCCTGTTTTGGACCTGCCGGACCTGCCAGCAGACCGGGGAACGACCATCGGCGATATTGCTGGCTTTTTGTACGTCGGTGGCAATGCGCCGCAGAAGAAGAACCCGGGCGCCCCTGCGGAGTTGTCCACGGTGATCGAACCGAAGCGCATGTCAGTGCTTCGAGGCAAGGTTCTGTCTGAGAGCGTTCCTGGCAACGCAACGGCATTGCCAGGTGCCAAAGTCGAGATTCTTAACCATCCCGAGTTCGGCTACACCACGACGTTCACAGACGGTCAGTTTTTCATGGTTGTGAACGGCGGCGGGAGCCTGGTGGTGCAGTTTACAAGCACTGGCTATATCACCGCGCAGCGCACTGTCGTCGCGAGCTCCGAGCAATTCGCAATTGTGGATGATGTTGTGCTGGTGCCGCGAGAGGCCGCCGCCGCTGGTGGTTCGTTTGCCTTCGGGGTGAATAGCGCCTTCCACGTTGTGACTGGGCAACAGAAGAGCGACACCAGCCAAACGCGACGGCCGTATGTGTTCTTCCTCGCCGGGACACAAGCAACTGCGATCCGAAACAACGGTGCCCAGGTAGCGCTAGGTTCAGTGAACATGGGCATTACAGAATTCACGGTCGGTACCAACGGACCCGCCCGGATGCCTGGGAACCTACCGCCCACCAACGCCTATACCTATGCAGCCGAGATCGACTTTGTGGAATCGCCGCCGGACACGGCCCGTGTTGAGCTGAGTCAAGCCGCCATAGCGTACTTGAAAACAAGCGGTTTCGTGAACGTGCCGCCTGGCACGATTGTTCCAGTGGGCAGTTACAACCGGCAGACCGGCCTTTGGGAGCCGATGCCCGATGGCGTGGTTGTGCGTATTGCCGAGATCGTTAACGAGAGCGGAACCCTACGCGCTAGGTTGAGCGTGGCTGAGACGGGTTTGGGTTCTACCAGTGCAGAGCTTACTGCACGCGGTTTGCCACCAGGCGAGGTTACGGACCTTGAGAGACAAAAGCTCGCAGAGCTGTTCGTCGTGGGCGACAGGCTTTGGCGCACGCGGTTGACGCATTTCTCACCTTACGATCTTAACCAAATACCACCGGTTCTTATTCAGGAGGCTCAAGACACAATAGATGATGCTGACGTGCCACAAGAACCCGATCTACTGTGCGAAGACAGCAAACCCGGTTCGATCATCGAGTGCGAGAGCCAGAGTATTGGCGAGCATGTTGGACTCGTTGGAACCCCGCTAGAACTCTATTATCGGAGCAAGGCTGTCCGCGACAATTCACGCTCGGCGCGGGTGCAATTGCTCGGGGCTGAGTATTCTGGCGACCTTGCCCACGTTCGAGCGACGCTTCAGATCGCGGGGCGGGAGATCTCCGTCCAACTTAGCCCACGGCAGCATCTTTCGACGATTCTCACGTGGGATGGATTGGACGCCTTCGGTCGACCGGTGGTGGGGGCCCAACACGGACGTATTAGTATCGCCTACTCGTTCAACGGCACCACGTATCGGGTTCCGCGAAGCTCAGGGGAGTCTTTCGGCGCCGACGTCGTGACAGATCCCACGAGCGTCTCGATGCGTCAGCCATTTGTTTTGACACGGGATTTCCCAGTGGTTCTGGCCGGTTTCGACGTGAAGGAACCGGGACTTGGTGGCTGGAACGTTGGTGTTAACCACCGGCTGGACCGTGCTACGGGTCGCGTTCTGTTGGGAACTGGCGAGACCGTGACGGTGGGGCAGAACTTTCAACCCGTGGCGGGCGGAGGGACATCGCTCGATTTCTTGACGGGGATTCCTGTCGCAGCCGAATTGGCGGACATCGAGGATCTCCATGGTCTCTGGTCCGGGCCTGATGGGTCTCTGTATTTCAATGTGGATTCACATGGTTGTGCTGGCGCGCGCCTCAAGGATGGGTTCGTCACTGGAGTGGAGTCAGAGTACGGCTTCGATTGCCCGGGTGTCGATGACCTTCCCGACTGCGATCTCCCGCAACACGATACGTACATTGTCGGGGTGGGGCCCGACGGCAGTGTCTATCTGAACGAGACGACGGCTGATTGCTGTAACTACTCTCAATGTCCGCAACTCTCTAAGGTCTGGCGGCTGTGGCCCCAAGGAGTTCGGCCAACTGGGGCCACCTGCACCACTGGCGTGTGTTTGAGCCATGTGGTTGGTGGTGCGGCAAATTACCCAACTGGCGACGACGGTCCCGCGACTGCCGCGGGGATTTCCGGCCGAGAGTTGGTTGTTGTCGCGAGTGAGAATGGCATCATATATTTCACTGACAACTATGATACTGAACTCTATAGTCCTCGTTCCATCCGCCAAATAGATCTGGACGGCATTGTCCGGGTGTATAGCAGGAGCCTCAAAACGGCATCCAAGCCCTATCCCGGTCCCGCGGGCGTTGCACTAAATAGCCTTTGGGTCGCGTATCTAGGCGAAGCGGGGAACGGCCCGGGGCTTAACATGCTTCCCGGCGGCCGCTTGCTGATGTTGGACTACGCGACGCAGGACGATGCCAATGTTGTGGTCGTAACTGCAATTGGCGTTGACCATCTAGCTCGGGCGCTGATAGGCGACGATGTCGATTCTCCGGCCTGTGCGGCGGGCCTCTCGCCATTGTCGTGCCGGCTCAAGGCCGACAGTACAGTTCTGGACTTGGACATCGACACCACAGGTGAACCGCTGATTACCGTTGGCTACAACAATGGTTCCGGTGTCTATGATGAAGACATCTCGGTGTTGACTATCAAGGATGGCACCCTGCGGGCCGTAGCGAGCGGCATTCTTGGCCGTCAGATTCTATCGGTCGCGATGACACCCGATGGCACGCTTTGGTCTGCATCTGCTTCAACCACCGATTCCGACGATGTTCGCATTGGGCCGATGGCTGTGGGCCTTCAGGTCTCAGGCGGAATTGTCACTGTGCCATCTCCAGACGGCTCACAACTTTGGGTGTTCGACTCGGCAGGCCGCCATCTGCGCACGCGGGACGCGCTCACGGGCGCGTTGGTGTATGAGTTCGGGTACGATACGAACAACCGACTTGGTTCGGTCTCCGACGCTAACGGGTCTTTGGTCACCATTGGGCACGCTGGCAACCAGGCCACCATCACGGCGCGCACAGGGCAAATCACCACGCTGACCAAAGACGCAAATGGCTGGCTGTCGTCGATCATGACGCCCGGGAACATTGAGTATCGCCCGGTTCACAATAGTCAGGGCTATTTGACGCAACTCACCGATCCGCGAAACAACCACTACTCCTTCGAGTACGATGCTGAGTTCCCCGGTCGGCTGCGGAAGTACTCAGACCCGTATTCTGGCAGCTACACGTTTGTCCGCACGTCAACTAGCGCTGATGGCACCACGGTGAGCATGACGTCAAATGATGGTCGCACCTCGCAATACACCGTTTTGGGTGAGGCCGGGGGCGTCACACGGAGTTCCAAGCGCGGTCCTGACGGTCAGCTGGTGACAACCATTGCCGGGCCTGCCGGGTCCACAGTGGTCGTTGGTGAGGACCCAAGCCAACCTGCCACGGTCGTTTCCACGACGACCACCAAACTGGCATCCGATCCACGGTTCGGCTTAGCCGTGCCGTATGTGGCTGCAACGACTACGGAGATCGTCGCGCCGTACGCAACGTTGAGGGCCTCCGAGAAACGCGGCCCCGTTGTTCTGTTGGATCCCGCCAATCCCGAAAGCGGCGTGCAATCAATGCAGCGCTTCACGTGCATCAATGGCGCAGGTGACGCCGAGGTATGTGCCGGTGGCCAAAGGTTCACGCTTAGCTATGCGCAGACTACCGATGGCAACGGGGTGACCACCAGGCAGGCTACCTTGACGACGCCCAAGAACGGCACGTTGGTCACCAAGTTGGATGACAAGGGTCGCACAGTCAGTAGCCAACTTGAGAGCCTCGCAGCCACGGTTTACTCCTATTACTCCAACGCGTCCGAAGCGTATCGTTTTGGCAAGCTTTGGAAGGTGACCCAAGGCGATCGCGAGGTCACATTCAACTACGTCAACGACAGCACTGATGTTTCTCACGGCATGTTGGACTCGGTTGCGGGGCCGATCTCGGGGCCACCAGTTCAACAGACCTCGTTCGGTTACGACGAAGCCGGGCGGGTGAACTCGATTCTGCGCGCCGACTCGCAAACCGTGACGACGAGTTACGATGCCAACGGCAACATGGTGTCGTTAACGCCGCCTGGGAAGAACGCTCACAATCAGGACTACACGGAGGTAAACCTATTGCAGTCCTACAGCGCGCCAGGCACCGCCGCTGGTCATTCCGACGTGGCGTATCAATACACCGGTGACCGGTTGCCGCAGTCGTTTACGAAGGCCGATGGCCGAGGCGTCGTGATCAGGTACGAGCCCACGTCAGAGCGGGTCGATGCCCTTTACCAGCAGGACAACACGACGCTCGTGACCGACTTCCAGTACTACACCGCGGCCGATGGTGTACCAGCGAAGGTCGGGTTGCTCAAGACGGCTCAACATGTTGCCGGCCTGTTGGTGACCTACGACTACCTGGGCACGATGCTGTCCTCGCAGCAATGGACAGGGACTGTGGCCGGTTCGGTGTCATATGGCTATGATGGCCAGCTACGGCTGTTCTCTCAGACCGCAGGTGGTTCGGCCATTTATCATTATTATGACGAAATGCAGGCCCTAAAGAGTGTGGGCGTGGCCGAGGGCGAGAGCGGCGTGGCATTGACGTTGAAGCGTGATTACGATGCGATCCCGTTGGTTTCGCGGACCGGGCAGATTGAGTTCGCGACGCTAAGTGACGGAACGAAAGCCGTGGTCACGTCATTCGACTATGAGCCGAGTTTTGGCGAACTCTACCAACTTTGGTCGACGCATGGCAACGTTGGCGCAGCCTCGCCGACCAATCTATTCGCAGTAACCTATTCCACTCGCGACAAATTGGGTCGGGTGACACAAGCAACCGTGCGTTACCTTGTGGGGACCGTGCGGGAGACGCAGTACGATTACGCGTACGACGCCGCCGGTCGTTTGCTGAGCGTGAGCGTGACCGAAAACGGCGTCACTACCTCTGTGCGCTACTACTGTTACGATGCCAACGGCAACCGACGGGGAGTGTCGTCAACGGGAGCTACGGGCTGTTCGGCGTTTAACCAATTGGTTAACGATAGCGATCAGCTGTCGAGCTACGCCGGCAAGGCATTTACCTACACTGCCAACGGCGAAGTGGCCACGAAGGGCACGACGAGCTACGCGTACGATGTGTTCGGTAACATGCTCACCGCAGGTGCCTCGCCATCGACAGGAGTAACCTACACGTACGACCACATGAATCGCCGTGTGACACGGACCTACAACTCCATCACGCAGAAGTGGGTCTATGATTCTTATCTGCGGCCGGTGTTGGAGCTGAACGGTGCCAATGCTGTTCAGTCTCGATTTGTTTACGGCACCCGCATCAACGTTCCCGAGTACATCGTGAAGCTCGGCTTCACCTACCGCGTGCTCACCGATCACCTCGGCAGCGTGCGCATGGTCGTGAAGCTGAGCGACGGCACCATTGCGCAGCAGATTGACTACGATGAGTTTGGAAACGTGCTTAGTGACACAAGCCCGGGTTTCCAGCCTTTCGGGTTTGCAGGCGGCTTTTACGACTCTGTGACGAAGCTCGTTCACTTCGGGGCGAGGGATTACGATCCTGAGACGGGCCGATGGATGCAGAGGGACCCCATCCTATTTGGGGGCGGCGACACCAACTTGTACGTCTACGCAGCAAACGACCCGCTGAACTACCGCGATGTTAATGGGCTAACGATTCACGGTGATGGCACTCCCCAGGGCGATGCTGATGTCGAGGGTTTGGTAACAAGGTTGTCCGGGATTCCAGCGCTCCATGACCTGATGGCACAATTGATGTCGGACGATGGGCCGCAGATCTGGGTTCGCGTGCAATCTCCCGTGCCCATGGACAAGCTGTGTTTCACCGGCGGAGCGTTTAGCTTTTCGGGTATTGGGAACAACTGGGTGATCGAACTCGACACAGCGTTCGTTGCTAGCATGTTCCCAGACGGGCCTCCCACGGAGGCGCAGGTGCTGGCTCATGAACTCGGTGAGGTCTACGAACAGTCTAGGCCTCAGCTTTTCCCGTATGGATTTACCAGCAAGAGCCGTTCGCACGAAACCGGTCTTGAATGGGAGAAAGCGGCCGGTTGGGATCGCCCGTTTATGCGGGGATCCTGCCAATGCCAGTAGATACCCAACTCAGACGGTTTCAGGAATGTGTGCCATGCCGGAATTTCCAAGCAAGGTGTTGATCTACATAGCCTCATTGGGTTGCGGATTGGGTTGCGGTTCGACGCAACCGGCGCCAAACAGCGTGGGTCGACACGGCAACTACGTCCAATGCGACGAGTGGACTGATTGCGGGCTTGGTAGATTCTGTGCCCGCATTTTTGACTCGGAATGCGGAGGGCCGCCGCCCGTGCTGTGTCTCGATGTAGATAGTGCCCGGATGGAGCGAGAGACGCGTCACAGGCTGTCATTGCTCCCCCTGTCGGCGCTGGTCAACGAGCTGCGCGATGCCAGATCAGCAGCAATCGTGTTGGATGAGATCCTGGTGAGATCGCAGACCGAGGCGCTCCCCTTGTTGCTGGGTTTTCTCAACGATTCACAAGGGCCCATCGAGTCGCGCTACACGCTTGCGAGCGAACTCTCACGGCGCAGACTGTCGGGATTCGAATCTGTCGATGTTTGGCGTGTCGATTTGTGTGGCGGTCGTGGCGCAATCGCGGCAATGAAAGAGCGACTGACAAACCCTTGGCTTGTTGATGCCAGTCCGTGGGGTGTCTTCTGGAGCCCAATGCCGAGCCACGGCCACCTTGCAGTGGCGTTTGTTTGCGATGCCAGTTCTTTGGGCATTGCTGGCGTGCAACCGGGCGACGAGCTTGTTGCGATCGACGGTGATCAGTCCATCTACAGATCCCGTGGTGCCGATATCGTTGAAACGATCAATGGTTCCGACAAGGTGAGCCTGGAATTCGTACGAGACGGCATGACAGTTGGCGTTCACGTCGTTAGATAACCCTCTCCGCAGCCCGCCCCTCCCCGAAGGGGAGGCTTCAGCCTTCGACACTCGCATTGCAAAACACGATGTCTCCCCCCTTCGTTGCCGCTGGCGCCACCACGCTGGTCGAAAGCGCGGCCGCAACGCCAGCGAAACACGCAAGCCCAGTGGTAGCGATCACTCTGCGACTGTCGCGCGCCGTCAGCCACGTCGGAGCCAACGGTGGCGACTGTGGACTCACTGGCCGCGTAGGCGTGGCGTGGAGGTTTGCGCCCCTTTGAGGCCCCCAGCTACGGCGGTGCCCAACCTTGTTGCGCGCGGGAGCGCGCGAACGGGAAAGTGGGGTAGCGGGGGTCTGGGGGCCGGCAGGG
>JAKLEG010000185.1 GCA_022703175.1 Myxococcota bacterium
GAAGCTGTAGCGGCCGCGCACAGCGGTGCCAATCTCGGCCACTGGTACCAACGTCACGGGCACCTCGATTTCTCCACCGGGAGCCAACGGCATGGTTTGCGTCCAGGGGAGCGCGGAGGTGGTGAAATCGGGGGCGGAGGTGCTGGCTGCGCTTGCGGCGCTCACCGTTAGGTCTGCTTGGTAGCCACAGTTACCAACCCAGAGGCGGCGGGTTTCGGCCGGCTCTTCGTTGACGGCGGTATCGTAATCGGGGGCGCTACCGAATTGTAGCAGGCCATCGGTGGGGATGTCGTCTTCGGTGCGGAAGCACAGGTGTGCGCCGATGACGCGACCGCTGAGCGTGATGTGGCGTGGCGCGCCGAAGCCTTTGATCACAACCTCGCCAAGGTGCTCACCTGCGGTGGCCGGGCGGTATTCGATGGGAATGAGCCCCGTGGTGCCCGGGTTCACCACCGTGCACCCAGCGTTGCCGATAAAGAACACACCCGCCATACCGGGGAGTTCGCCGGGGACCTCGGGGAGGCCGTCGTTTGTGAGCTCCACGCCGACCCACAATTGGGTGGCGCCGGTATTCTTCACGCGGACCATGTGTGTGCCCAAGGCCAAAGGTCGGCCCAACGCATCGGCAAAGTCAGGACCGATTTCGGAGTCTTGGAACGTCCCAAAGTCGAGGTCATCCGCGTCGCTGCAAGGGTCGTCGTTGACACAGATCTCGGAGGCGCCGCCACCGCCGCGAAGCGCCACAGTCCAGTTGGGATGCGTGCTGGAGTCACTGCCGAGGGTTAGGGTCGCGGCAAACTCACCTTCGGCGCTGGGTCTAAAAGCCAAGGTAATTTCCGCAAGTTCAGTGCCTTCGAGGGTGAGCGGTTCGTGCTTCAGGTCGATGGTGGTGGTCGGGGCGTTGGCGGCCTCGCTTGGTCTGCGCAGCACGCTCGTGGCGGCAAAGAGGTCACCGCCCGTGACGTCGAGTCGGTGAATCGTGAGCTTTCGCGGTTGGTTGGTGTTACGCACCGTGAGCGTGCGCAAGCTCGAAGACAATGGCGCCGGGCTGCCAAAATCAACGGTCGCACCCTGTGCCGGTAGCACCTCACAACCGCAGCTTTGGCCGCGGTCGCACAGGGCCAATTCCATTTCACCCACCGCGCTCGCCAGGCCGTCGTCGCAGGTACAATCAGAGACGCACAAACCCGTGAACAACGCCGACCATACGACGATTCTATTCGTCATCATTTTAGGACCTCTTGGGCACGCCGAGGGGGCGGCCCCGGGGATTCGCGGCGTACCCTACGCGCCTAGACCGGCTTTCGGCAAGCGTTGGCTTGGGGCAAATGGACGGACTTACGCGAGGCTTGGGGGTGGGCCGCAGAACGTCATGGCCAACGTGCGGCCATCATTCATGAGCGTCTGTAGCTCCTCGGGTTTGGTGCGATGCCCGGCGCGGTAGTAGACAAGCAGGCGCCCGCGTCCTTCGACACACATGCCGGGTCGGGTTTCGAGGAAGCTCAGCACGCCCGGTTTGAACACCTTGCGGACCGCTTGTTCCTCAGCGCCGCGCAGCAAGAAGGCGCTAGAGAAGGCTGGATTCTCTGGAAAATCGATATCTTGGAAGCCCAGCGCACTGCCCAACTTATGAAAGATGTTCTCGGGTCGTAGCTCAAACCCAGGCAGGGCCAGGTTGGGGCAGCTTAACGCCACCACGGTTTGCTGGGTTTCGCTGCGACTCTTGCCGCTGCCGGTGACGTAGCGGTAATCGAACAGCGTCACCGAGACACCGTTCATCTCGCCGCGCATTACGTTACGGGCGGCGCGGCCGCGCCCGAGCATGAACAGGTGTAGGTCGCCAAAAGCGCTTACAAAGCCATCGGCTTCCTCCGTGGCGAAGCTGAGGCCGGCCTGCTGTGCGATGGCTTTCAGCGCTGCTGTGCGTTTGCGCTCCAGGTAGAGTGCCACCAGGGCAATGACGGTGATGAGACTCAGGATACCGACGACCAAGCCGATGCCGAACCAGGCTTCCATCAGGTTTCCCTCCAAGGAGGCCACATCATCGTGAAACTCCGAGCGACGCACAAGCCGAAGCCTTGGGGCCCCGGTGGGTTAGGGGGCTATGTGCAGGATGCAGGCGCGACACGCCGGTTGCGCACCGCTACCGACTCACGCACACCGGCCGATCGTAGCTATCGTAAGTACAGAGGCTGCCGTTATTGCAGGGATAGGCTTCGTAACAGGTCCGCTCAGCGTTTAATTGATAGCGTGCGTCCAAGCCATCGGGTGTCAGGCCGCAGGCTCCGTCAGGAGCCAGGCTGATGGCACAACAACCGCAGGTGCCACATAGACTCTCGGGTTGGTCGCAGACGGGAAATCCAGTACAGCCAACGCTATCGCAATTGTTGAGGGTACCGCATATCGACACGCCTGTGGCGTAGCCATACAGGCACTCGGTGCCGGTGGCGCAGGGTGAAGCGGTGACGCAGCTGGCGCCGACGTCGCAGCTCAACAGCGTATTGGCGTCACCACTGGGACGAAAGTCGCAAACGCTCGTCTCGCCCAGGTCGGTGCAACTCAGGCACGGGCCGCAGGCGGCACACAAGGCCTCGGTTTGATCGCATACCAGGATCAAATCATACGGGTGGATGCGTGCGCATTCGAACTGAGTGCCGTCGCAGATGGCGCCCTGGGCCGTCGTTACAAAACAGCCAGCACCGATTGGGCAGGGCTCGTCGACAAAGCAGCCGTCGCGGCACACCCAGCGGTGGTTCCAGGTGGTAGGGTCGCATAATGTCGTACCTTCTGCGCACGCACAGCAGCTGCAGGCTTGGCAATGGGTGCCGCCATCGGCGCAACGCGGCAGATCGGTGCAAGCAACACCATCGCACGCCAGCTCACTCTTTTTGAACTGCGGGTCCAACTCCACCGGCATGGCGCTGCAGGCCGTTGCAAGCCACGCCGCGTTCAAGCCTACGAGCCGACGCGCTATTGTAGTGGGTGGGCTCATCGCGGTGGGCTCGCCTCGGGAAGGGTCGCACGGGTGCGCTTCAAGAGAATAGCGGCCTCGCCAGCGTGTGGGCCATTTTCGAAGCTTGCGAGATAGCCTTCTAGACACGCGGCCACATCGTCGTGGCGCAACAGTTCGATAAGTAGGGCGCACCGCTCGAAGCTTGCCGGCTCGGCCACTGCCGCCGGGGGGTGTAAGGCCAGCAGGGCATCGACCTCCACCAGCGCCTCGGCGCGGCGTTGCAGGGCGCTACCTAGCAGACGCAACCGCTCCAGTCGGGCCCAGGGCGACAGCGGCGATTCTGGGGTCTCTTGGTAAAGTTCTTTTAGCAGCTCGATCGCGCGCGCGAGATCTCCTTGTTCGCGTAACAGCGTCGCTGCCAGGTAGCGGGTCTCTGCTTTGGCGGGGTCGAGATCGTCCAGGTGATCCAAGAGGTTGCTCAACTCGCGCAGCACGGCATCGCGCTCCCCGTTTTGCCACCGCGCTTGCATGTTTTTGAGTCGCTCAGCCGTGGTGACCAAGTTGGGCGTCAGTCGGCTCGGGGCCGCGGGGGGTGGCTGTCGGGTGGGGACGGCCGGGGGGCTCGCGGGAGCAGGTGTTGGCGCGGTGCTTGGCTCCTGTGGGGATGCAAACGAGGCGCGAAGGTCGGCTGCGGCCTTGGTGGACAATGCGGTTTTGTGGACCTGGGTTGCTGTCACCTGCAAGGATTCACCGGCACCCACCAACACCGGTGGGCCAGCATTAGGAATGACTTCGACGAGACCTTGGTCGACGCTCACGGTGGATTCTGCGTCACTCCGACGCACGGCAAACACCGTGCCGCGGACGATCAGGCGCAACTCCGGGGTTTCGACCCTGAGCGTGGGGTCCTTGGCCTGCCGATGAAAGCTTACGCGCACTTCGCCAGCGCTCAGACGAAGATGAGGTCCAGAGGCGTCCGTTTCAAATTGAGCGGCGCTTGGCACCGGGCGAAAGGCCTGTAGGTCGTTTGATTGCAAAAGCCAACCGGAGGCCAACACCTCTGGTATAGGGGTTGGGGTGGTCAACTGAGCGGTACGCAGCGCCCATGCGCCCATGAGGCCCACCACCACGAGGCTCGCCATCACCCAGGCGAGGTGCGACCCACCCCTCATGATGTTGGGTCGTGCGAGGGCGGGGCTTATACTGTGCTCGATACGACTTAAGATAGCGGCTTTGTGGCTGTCGCTGAGCACGGGCCGGTTGCGGCGGCGGATCTCGTAAGCTTGTTCGAGGGCCGCTTCAGCGCGACAGTTGGGGCAAGCGGCCAGGTGGGCGTCAAGAGCCAGTCGTTCGGAGGCATGGAGTCTACCCACGATTTGAGCGTGAACTTGGGCACGGGCGAGCTGGCAAGTTAAGGTTGGCATCGTTAGACCCTCGACTTGGCCGTGATGGGTTGGGAGGGGAGCTCGGGCTCCTGGAGCCTTCGCGCAAGCTTGCGGCGCATCTGCAAGCGGGCCGTGCGTACCCGGGCCGCGATGGTGAACAACGGTGAGCCGGTGCGCTCGGCAATCTCGGCGAGCGTCAGCCCTTCGACCTCGTAGAGCAGGAGCGCTAGGCGTTGCTTCGGACTAAGTTCGTCCAGCAAGTCATTGAGTAGGTCACCTTGGCGCTTGCGGATCAGCTCGGTTTCGGGTGTGACGCTGGCGGTGGTTGATCCTAGGCGCGCTCGGCTTGCGGCCTCGTGCCAAAAGGCTCGACGGCGTCGGCGTTTCAGGTGCCTGAGCGCGACATTGATGCTCACCCGGTATAGCCAAGTGTCGAAGCGCGCCTCACCACGAAATCCAGGAAGGCTGTGGTGAACCTGCACAAAGGTCTGTTGCACCAAGTCATCCAGCTCTGGGTCGGGCCCAACGATGGCATACAGTTGGCGCCCCACCTGGTCGACGCAAGCATGGTAAAGGTGCGCAAAGGCTGCGGTTTCACCGCGCTTGGCGCGTTCAACCAGCTCGGCTGTGGGCATGCCTGTTCCAATTTCATCCGCTGGGTGTGAGGCGGCTTGCCCATTAGAGTCCGCAGGGGTCGGCTTTTGTTGAACTTTCACGTGCCCCCCGCAAGCCAAGCCACGCAGAGCCCCAGGTGTAGCCGTAGGTGCCCTTGGTCCAGAATCTCCTCACCTCGGTAAGTCCACACCGGGGCACGTACCAGCCAATCGCCTTGCAAGGTGACGCCCAAGTTGAGCGCGGGGGCAAGCGTGCGAAAACCACCTATGCCAATGCGTACGGCCGGTGCTTGGCGCCATTGGCGTGGGCTTTGGCTGCCATTGCGTTCTGCTTGTGCGCCAATCAGCAGCTGCGCATAACCCAAGCGTGCCTCGGTGAGCCAGGTCCCCAGCGGCAGCGTCCGTGTGAACCCCAGCCCAACACTCGTCTCCTGGAGCGTTAACGAGGTACTGCCGTGCTGTTGGCTGTGTGGGAGTGTGGTGGCGAATTCGAGCCAGCCGGACCAGGGTTGCGTAGGCCAGACATGTACGCTCGTTTGGACACCTGCGGCCAACCGTGCAAGGACACGGTCGCTGCTGCCCTGCAGCGTCATGCGCAGGCTGACCAGCGAGTTTGCGGCGACGGGAGACCCTAGGTTTTGGGAGACAGTCGGGTTGGCTGTGGGTTGAGGTCCAACTCCAGTCAAGGCTCGCAACAAGCGAGCGAAGCGTTCGCGATGTAGCCGTAGGTGATCTTCCACAAACAGCGCCAGTTGTCGTTCCAAGAGACCGGTCTCGGCCGTGCAAGCGAGTTGGGTTTCGGCCAGCGGGAGCTCTAGCGGATCTTGGAGTTGCACCCAGATGCCCTGCACAGGCGGCTCGCTTGCGCGAATCGTGAGACTGTAACCCAGGTCGGCCACGCCATCGTCAGGGCGGTGTTGCTGGAGGTCTGGCAGCCGTAACGTTAGCTCTGCGGCGAGGCGCTCCGGATCCACGCAGGCCATGTCGGCACGCGCAATCATCAGGGTCCGGTGCGGGTCGGTTGCACCGGGCAGACTGCACAGGAGCACCGCAAACGCAAACATCGCAGCAATCTAGTCAACCGCTGCAGGGCGCAAAAGGGTCGCGTGCGAAATAGTCACAAAAACTCTCGCGGCTGGTCTCCAATGCTCGAACACCAACACCGTCACACCGCTCGCGGTGCGGCGTGCGAGGAGAACCCATGCGGCAATTGAGTAAGCGTCTTGTGTGGCTTTTGGGCTTGGCCGTGGCGAGCAGCTTTGCGGCATGCGCCGAAAGTGAACCCGCCCACACGCGAAAGTCCTCCGGAAACATAAATAATTCTGCGGTGTTACCGATTAGCGGCGGCGCCGCCGCAACGACGCAGGGCGACACCAGCGAGAGTATGGGTAGTGAGAGTTGTGTCGTGAACGCCGATGCTGGCCAAGATTGCAGCTATAATGATAGCGCTGGCACCGTTTGCACCTACCAACTGGACGCAGAGGGCGTTTTGGTGTTCCAGAATTGCAGCAACCCCGAATTTGGCAGTTACAATTGCACGCGGTCAGACAGCCTTATCGAGTGCGTGTGGACCTTGCCCGACGGGCAAGCGTGTGTGGATCGCTATGCCGTGTCTGACTACGCGTTCGTGGACAGCACCTGCGACTACGATGATCCGACGGCTCCGACCGATGAGGTGTGCACTCCGCAAGAGGATGGCTCAACCACCTGCGTGCAAAGTGACGGCCGGGTGACCTGCACCAGCACCTATGATGTGAACGGCGTGTTTGTCGCAGGCGTCTGTACCGAAGGCGCGGTGACCCAAAGCTGCGTCGCCGAGGCCGAGCAGATCCGTTGTGTGTTGAGTCAAAACGGTGAGTATGTTTGCGAAGACTTGTTCGACCTAGAAGGCAACCCGATCACGTTGGGCTGTGACAATGGCGACGAGGGCTACCCAACCGAAGATGAACAAATGCCGGAGCCCACCTGCACAACGCAGGACGACGGCAGCCAGCAATGCAGCATGACCGATGGGGTCACCACCTGCGAATACCTGATAGCGGCCAGCGGCGAGTTCGTCTCTAGCAGCTGCGTCGCCGGGAGCCAGGTCGAAACCTGCGTTGCGGTCGAGGCCGGTGTCAGCTGTGACCTCTACCAAGATGGCGCGCTGTTGTGCTCCACCGTGTACGACGTGAACGGCGAGCTCTTGTCCACCGATTGTCGCTAGCCGATACGCGAGGTGCACGGTTGTTTAGGGTGCATCTCGCCTCGTGGGGCTGACCCAAGCAGAGGCCGGCTCCCTTCTCTCGCATCTCACTCGATGGCGTTATGGCTTGCTGGGCTTATGAGCTGCAATCCTTGTGGTGAGCAGACTCGCCTGGCGTTGGCCGAACGTTGCCGCTGGCCGGGGGCTCGCTTTGTTGGTGGTGGGAGCCTCGGGGAGCTTCAACAGCCGTTTGCGGCTGCCGCGGCCAGCCTTGAGGCTCTCAATTTTGGTGCCAGGTTTGCGGCGTCGATCGATGAAATTGCCGTGTGCGTCTTCGAGAAGGGTTTTGCTCACGTGGGGACCTCGGACCGGCCGCAGTACGCCGCTCACCTTGAGCAACGCGGCCTCACTATAGCGTTGGTTGTTCTCGTTGGCTACGTGGTCCGCGGCGTGCCCAGGTGCATGGCCTATAGCGTCGAGACCGAGTTGCGTCACATTGGGTGTTACCCAAGGTAGTCTAGCTAGCCGAGGTTGAGCGCGACCAACCAGGGTGCGTCGGCGCGGTTTTTGTATCTTTGATTAACATAGAATTGTACGTTGTGTGGATTTATGTAATTCTATGTTAATGCCAAAGCAGCATGTTCGTCCTGCAACGGTGCCCCCAGAGGTCCATCCTGTGCTTTGCCAGTTGGGCGAGCGCGTCGCTCTCGCGCGTAGGCGGCGCGGCCTGCGCCTGGTGGACCTGGCCAAACAAATCGGCATCAGTGCCCCGACAATGGTCCGCCTTGAACGGGGTGAACCCACGGTGTCGTTCGGGGCTTTCGCGATGGCACTCTGGGCGTTGGGGCTGTTGGATGACCTTGCCCGCGTTGGCGACCCGCGCCGTGACGAGGTGGGCTTAGCTCGCGATCTAGAGAACCTGCCGAAGCACGTGGGCCACGAAAGGCTAGACAATGACTTCTGAGAAGTCTCAAGAGGTTTTCGTCTACCTACAACTGCCGCAATCACAAGAGGTCGTCACCGTTGGTAAGCTAGCGTGGCGGCCCCTACCGTTTGATCGTGGCCTGGGCGAATTCGTCTACGGGCGCAAATACCTCGAACGGGCCGCCAAGGAGCGTCTTCCCTCGCTCGACCCGCTTGCTTTGCCGCTCGAAGCAAGGCGTTTTGCTTTTGACAAGCTTGGTGGTCTGCCGAGCGTGATTCGTGATGCGAGCCCTGATTATTGGGGCCGACTGGTGATTGCGCGCCAGCATCGAGGTAGCGCACTTACGGAGATCGACTATCTGCTCGGCTCGCCCGAAGATCGAGCCGGGGCACTGTCGTTTGGGTTGTCGCCGACGCCCCCCGCTCCTGTGCGGCAGTTCAATCGCACCGTCCACCTTGAAGAGCTTCTGGCCGAAGCTTGGCGGCTGCAAAACGAGCCCGACTATGTCCCAAGCGATCGGCATTTGGCTGCGCAAGTCGACGGCGCGCTCAGGCCTGGCACCAGCATGGGCGGCGCCCGTCCGAAGGTCGTCGTCGAAGACGACGAGGGGCTGTGGTTGGCGAAGTTCCCTGCCAAAAACGACATGCTCAACTACCCGCGGGTGGAACATGGGACGTTGCTATTGGCGCAAGCGGCCGGACTTGCCACGCCGGTGTCACGCCTGGTCAGCGTGGCCGGCAGCGACCTGCTGTTGGTGAAGCGCTTTGACCGTAGGCCAGTGGCAGGCGGTTACCAGCGGGCCATGATGGCGAGCGGTCTCACGATCTTGGGCGCTGAGGAATCGCGCGAGGCAAGCACCTTGGCAGATGGCTCGTCACTTTGGTCGTATCCGGTGCTGGTAAGCAGGCTGGCACTCTGGTCGTCAGATCCGACGGCTGATGCGCACGAGTTGTTCCGCCGCATGGCCTTCAACACCATGGTCACCAACGACGACGACCACCCGAGAAATCACGCCGTGGTGAATTGGGGCTCGGGTTGGCGCTTGTCGCCGGCCTACGACTTGGTGCCCACCAATCGTGTGGCTCAAGACGAGCGATTCTTGTCGCTGGATGTAGGGATGCAGGGGCGCGTCGCTTCTCGCACCAACCTGTTATCACGTTGCGAGCTGTTTCGCCTCTCCCAAGACCAGGCCCGTGCCATGCTCACCTCGATGGAGTCAGTGGTGCGTCGATGGCAGGTCTATTTCGCGAAAGCTGGTGTCTCCGATGCAGATCTGGCGCAGCTTGCCGGCGCCTTCTTGTACCCCGGTTATTCTCGTGACGTGGCTTCGTAGGCCGTAAGCTACGCGTAAACTGCACAGGTCGTTGACGACCCAAGAAGTGGCGCACCAGCGCGTGATTGATGAATTCGCTGCCGTTGTCCGAGTCGAAGCCCAATAGCTCGAACGGCAGTGCCTTCTCGATCGAGCGCATCTGTGCGACGACAGCTTTGTCCCCCTTGGCCCAGACGGCGCGTTGTTCGGTCCAACCTGTGGCGATGTCGACACAATCGAGTGTGTCCGCGAATTCACCCGCGGTGCTGCCGCCACAGTGTGCAACCGTAGCGTGCCAGGCTTGGTGGTAATACGCCCGTGGCGAGTGTGCATGATGCGCGTGTGTTTGAGAACGCGGTCGTTTGAATCGGCCCCAACCTTTGGGATAGGCTCCCCGACACTTGGGAGGGCCGATGGGTAAGTCGCAAGCGAAGAAATCGGGTTCGCCGGGGTTGGTCGTCGCGGTTGTTGCCGTGGCGGTGTTTGTCAGCTTTGTGCGCAGCATCATCAATGATGTCGATGCGCCTGCGAC
>JAKLEG010000186.1 GCA_022703175.1 Myxococcota bacterium
GAAACAAAGGACTCCCAACGGGGTTCTGGAAGCGATCGAAACAGCCGTTCAGAGGCAAGTGAAAGCCCATGAACTTCAAGGCCCCCGCTAGGCAAACTGGCGGCCGGCAACAGCGCAACTTCGCAAGAGAAGATGTCAAACGCAATCGCCAAGTGAGCTGGTGTTTGAGGAACCTCCGATCCGCGTCTAGTCCACGAAAGGCGCGGTAACGTGACGCCACCTGGTCGCGTGACGCTTTCCAGCAGCCAGCGGTCTTCTTCTGGCACGGCACCGGCTCCGCTGCGGCGCCGCTCGGCGGTAGTCGCCAAGAACCGGCCCGCAAGTTCCCTCCGTCCGGCTGCCGGGAAAAGCTCCAAGTCAAAAGCCCTCTTGCCGTGCAAATCATGTTCAACATGATCCTCGTAGCCATCGAATGAATAAGCCTCAACGACCCTCAAGGCTGTGCCGAGCGCCCTTGCAACCGGCATGGCGTCGCCAGGTCTCACAGCGTGGACACGAACACGGTGAACCTCCGGATGGAGGGTCAGATATCGGCCAGTCTCCATGCCGACTAACTCGGCAGCGCTCTTCCCAACCGACGGGGCCACGATTTCTTCTGCGCCCAAGTCGGCGCCAACAAGCAACCTCGAAAGCAAACTCAAGGTTGCCTTTGGCTCTTCGTCATCTATGGACGTCATGGCGACGGCATGGAAGCCTAGACTGTCGGCGAATACATACGCATCTCCGGCACGAATGCCAGGCAGCAAGGCGGGATAGTGAGCTCCAGTGAGCGAACTGAGCAAGCGCGTCACTTTCGTAGCTGTGGCACCAGCCTCGTATCTGTGGTGGCGGGCAAGCATGTCAAACGCCTGTTGCCACGCGACCCGCAAAGGATGAGTTGGTAGCACGATGAGGCCAACTCGCCGCCCCCCCTCTCCAACTACTTCTAGCGTGTGAACCAGTGTCGACTCTGGTACGTTCGTTTCCCACCAAGCTGCAGCGGCGTTCACGTAGTCAGTGATTTGCTTGCGATCGCTGTAAAGCACGCCAAGCGGGCCCTGACTTTGTGCCAACCACATGGAGAAGGCGCGAGAGGCTTGACTGAACCGAGTACCAGTCGATTCTGCGTCTACAACAACAGGTATGAACTGAGCATCGCCAACTCTGGACCCATCAGTGCGAACCCTTTGGCGCCAGCGCCCTGGCACGCCACCTTTGGCCACCCAGTCTTGTGCAAGGTCTAGAAGAAGGTTGGGGCACAGAACTCTTGCTGATTTGCCGCCGTTCCGACACGTCACGTAGCCCTTCGAATCCAGGCTGAACGCATGCTTGTTGGCTGGGTCGTTCGCCAGACGGTCAAACGTCTCGGCGTCTGGGGCGACGTGAATGGCTGCAAGCGCTAGAGTTGCATAGACGTTTCCAGCGCTAGCGCGAGTGGCATGAATTGAGTCACCAAAACACAAGATGAAGTCTTCGCTCGTTGCTCGATACGGAGATTCGCCGCCGTCCTCAAGACTGAGCCCGTCGCCGACTAGTGCGGTGATGACCACTTCCGCTTCAAACCGCGAATCCTCCTCAAGTTCGCCAAAGTCGTCTTGCGTGAAAATGCACCTCTGCGGGCCCTTTGGCGAGTGCGACACGAGCTTTTCTGCCAAGACATCTGTGCCAGCTCGAACTTCCACCGAGTAATCCACAGCGCCCTTGGCCAAGGAGGTTGGCTCCGAGTCCCAGCGAACTTCGAGACGCACACGAGAGTCAGGACTGTCGTCCTGACTTAGACGAAGGTTTAGTCGGTTGTCGTCATCCGCGCCCAGGCCGGACCATGCCGCTGGGCGCCCGCTCTTTCCGCGCCAGTTCACCCAACGAATGCTGAGCAGAGTCTGGGCATCAAAGAGCCCTGGCCGCAATCGGTTGAGCCAGAACTCCTCGCGGGTGGAGACCTGCAGAAGTGCCTCGGCCCGAGGAAGGTTCTCATGCTCACGCAGGAAGGCGGCGAGCGAGCGTTCAACTTCTGCATCCTGAGAGGAGAGCTTTATGGCTTCGACCCGCGCCTCGGCCGAGTCCCGGGAACCCTGCCGTGGGAGCAGGCGTTCAACGAGAGTAGCTGATTTTTCAAGATCGATCTCGTCCGGCTTGTCGTCGATTGCAATAGGCCAAAGGCCGATCTCAGGGAGGGATGCGCCAACGTCTTCAATGCCTTTGCTGGCACAGCAAAGGTATCTGAACTCCCTCCAGGGTGAAGTCCCCTGCAACCTCGCGATGCGACGCGATTTGCTGAGCGCGCGCTGTGCAAAAACGCGGCCGCCATGCGGAATTGCACTGCGGGCACGTTCGCGTGCCACAGCAAACAACTCGCCCTCGCTGATTTCTCGTGCGGCGCTGTAAATGCCGTCCATGCCGGCACCCGCTGTCTCAGGGTCGACAAACAGAAGGACGGCCTCACGTTTGTCTTCCCGCAATTCGACGGCACTGTCCGCTGTAATCGTGTGAGCTTCGACATCGGCGTGACCCGCAACAACCGCGAGGCGCCACCCATTCACCAAAAACCGCGGATCAGTTACCAACTCGCGGGCCGCCACGGCGGGCAGACATCGGATGAAGGCCATGCTTCCCGCCACTGGCGCGCCAACGAGATCGGTAATCGCGGCGGCCAGGAAGGGAACGGCGTTGATAGGCAAAGAGGTTGGTGCGCTCATCTGTCCTACTCCACTGCAAAACGAGCGCGAAGCTGCTTCATCGACTCAGCATCGTTAACGCCAACCAAGAGGCCAAGGTCTCTCAAGCGACGCTCCAGCCAGACCTTGTTTGCGCGAAGCAAATCCTGGGGAATGGAGACGCCAGGAGGTTCTCGGTCGACGTACAGGCCATAGTGCGTGCGCAACAGGTCTAAAAATCGACGGAAGGAAAGCTGATGTGCCGACTTTCCTTTGCCGTCCTTGCGAAGGTGCCTATGCACGAGGAAGTCAAGATGCGAGTGCGACAACACAATTGATCTCACATCGATTGCCTTGCGAGTTCCAGCCTCACTGCGCGAAACTCGCCGTTTGAACGCCATACCGTTTGGACGGTTCGGCATCAAGGAGCTGTCGAGCGCTTTGACGAACTGGTCACCATGCTGGCGTGAGCCAACAAGCTCCACCAAAGCCTCTGCAAGACGCATCACCGGGCTCGCTGCGCCCGTTCTAAGGGCGTGGGCGACCCGAGGCGCTTCTGACTCTAGGGCCTCCGCGAGCCGCAAGCAGTCCTCGTCCAGCCCGTTCAGAATCGTATCGGCGCGTTCGTGTCGCTCAGAGAACACCTCGCCCAGCAAGTTCAGCCAAGGGGTTGTGTCGGGTCCGCCGTTCGGCAGCGCGTCTCTGAGCTTTCGGTCGAAGCGCGCCCGATCGTCAAGCACACGCATGGCCATCAGGAATACCGGCACGCGTTCATAGCGTGCAAGACACTCACTGACTACCGATTCAGAGACGTTTCGGAGCTTTACCTCTTGACCATGTGAGCAATCGACGAACAGCGGCCACGGCTCCTGGCCCTTTGGTATGGCGCCATCTCGCCCCCAAGAGAAGAGACAGGACGTTGTCGTCAGCAGGATGTTTGTCATGCCGAGTCCAATTCCGGCCTCAAGCATTGGCAGAAATGCCTGTCGAGGCATGGCCTGTCCGTAGACCTCAATGAACGTTGCGAGGTCGCGACGCAGATGCCTGGCCGCAGCATCCGCGATCGGCCAGCGGTTTGGGATGAGAGCGTTGCCGCCACGCGCCTTTTCAGGCGCATGACCGCATGCTTCGGCAACTTTCACTGCCAGCAGCTCATCGATCCCAATGTCGTCCGCTTCCTCTTCCACAAACCTGTCCGAACTCAAATCCGCTGCATGTGGGCCGCGTACAACCATGTGCCGCGCAAAAAGTGTGAGCAATAGGTTGCCGTCAAAGTTGCCACCTACCGAAAATAGCCCCTTACCGCCAGGTACGAGGTGCTCGCCGCGGTCCTGCCATGCCAGCAGGACAGTGAGTAGTTCAGGAACTCCGCGAAGACTGGTTATGTCCTTTGGCAGATCTACTTTGCTGGCTTGGTAGTGCGTGGGAAATATTCGCTGAACCTGCTTGGCATGACCTAGATCGTGCCCCTTGTTTTCAAGGCAGTAAGTCAGTAGAAGGTCTGCCAGCGTTGCCCTGCCAGACTCATCCGAAAAGCCCCTAAGGCCATCGCCAAGTTTGGTGAGTAGCCCTTCCGCGACGTCTGTCAGGGTTGGAGGAACATACTTTCCGGCGCCGTCCTTCTGTCCAAACGTCTCTACAAAGTTCCCCTTCCCGCGACGGTGACCCCATCGTGCCATGTAGAGCATATATGGGAGCAGTCCCCCAATCTCAAAGTGCTGAGGTGTAAACGGCAGCGCTGGGAAGTAGTTAGCCGTCCAAAGTCCTCTTGCCCGCGCCGGACTGATCGCTTCTTCGACGATCGTCTTCGCCGTCTTGCTCATGCGGTCTCCTTCCGCGTCAGCACTTGGCGTTCTTCGATGCGTTGTACTGCCACCTGGAACGTCTTGCCCTCCTCAGACGGATGCCAGCTGAAAAGCACGCGAGTGTCCTCTTGTGCCAATCTCTGCGTGAAGATCTCAAGATGAGCAAATACCCCTTCCTGGCCAGCTCCTGACAGCTGCGCGCCTTCCTTGAGGGATAACAGTAGATGAAACAGCTCAAGGCCGATCGGAAGTCGCTCTTCGGACTCATCCGCATACGTATAGGTGAGCACGAGGTGTGTATGCAGAACTTCGAGTCCCTCGGCAGTTCGTGCAAGCGGGGCTGAGAGCTGAAAACTCGACCATGGCTTGGCCACCCAGAATGCAGTTTCTGTTGGCGTCCTAGGCTGAATGCGGAGCGGCAATCCCCGCTCGCCCGCGAAGGCCTCTTGAGGCAGATCCTCCAAACGCGCGATGCCCAAGCAAAGATCTCTGCAGATGAGGTTGCGGTCAGCGTCCCCCAATAGTGGAATCGTCCGAAACAGATCAAGCCTCGATCCACCTTGCAGAGTAAGGGTGTCTGCAGGCAAGTGGATCTGATCGAATGCCTCCGCTCCCCACTCGAACCATGCGCGTCGCCGTGCGGATGCGAGTGCATCCCTCGGCGACGCAACAGGGTTCGACAAGCCCCTGAGAAGCACTCTGTCCACCAAAGAATTGTTGTCGAGGGCTGGATCAAATCGCGCCAGTTCCGACAGCAACTCGCCCTGCCGCTGTGGAGCATCTGCGTCGAAGGCCCGGTCCCAGTAGTGCAGGGGGGCGATCTCGGGGTTCGCGTGCAGTTCGGAACAATCATGAACGCCGAAGAAGGTGAAGACTACTGCAGCGCGAAGTTCGCGGGCGGTAATGTGTATCTCACCTCGGAGGTGGCACGCTTGAAGGGCGTCTGCAAGGCGGGTTCGAATGCGACTACCCAGCACTGGATCTCTTAGGCTTTGAACAGACTGCCACGCGGAGCATCTGTGTTGCGCTGTGCAACGCGAGCAGTTGCCCCACGGATCTACTGGTTCATGGCTCCCAAGGAATCTGTCCAATAATGCGTTGAGAAAGGTTGCCTTGATCTCGCCAGATTCGACACCTCCAACAAGAGATCTCCGATTCAAGTCAATGAGGCGAATGTGACGATCTAGATTTGCCTCGCTCGTCGAGTCACCCTCAAAGAGGGCGCCGTACAGCTGACGAGTCAACGGCGTTTCGTCCTGGGTTTCAAGCCATTCAAGGAGCTTGCCGCTATTGATGGCGAGAATTCGTGGGTTTCGCCAGTCACGATGAAGGTCAAGGGCCTTAAACGGAGAAAAGAACTTGTCCAGTAGTTCATTTGCCGCCTTACCCTGCCAGGCTGCGGAACCGTCAAGGTTCACGTGGAGAATCCTGCCGTCAGGGAGGCGCCGCTCAAGGATGCGGTGCGACGAGTGCGCATCCGGGAGGCCTAGCTCTAGCAGCAAGTGCTGAAGAAAGGCTGTCTTTCCGTCGCCTGCGTTGCCAAAAAGTATGGCCAACGCTACTTCGCCGGTTTCTATCTCGTCCCGAAGGGCTGCGTCGAGTCGGGTTTCGACGTAGGTCGCTGCAGCGAATTCGGAGTCAAGGCCGCGCGTCTCATTGTTGCCGTGTCGCGAGCCAGGATACGCAGAGAGGAGTTCGGCTAGGCGCTGAACCGACTGTGGTGTGAGAGTCGGTGCGAAATTCACAGTACCTAGTTGGCCGCTAGTCGAATTGGGCGTGCTGTCGAGAAAGGCAGCTGCAGCTCGGGCATCCTCGAACCGCTCCTGTGGGTTCGCGGAAGTTGCCTTCGCGATGAACTCGGCAACACGCTCTAGGCCTGTTGTGTTGAGTTGATCCCAGTTGCAACCTACCGTCTTGACGCGATCGGTACCAAACAAAAAAGGCTCTCGCTCGAACAGCACGTGAAAGAACGTGGCCGCGAGAGAGAAGATGTCGTCATTTGGTTGAATGGTCTGACCAGTCGCAACCGCTTGGCTCGCATACAGCAAGTTTCTGCTTCTCGGTGTACTTCCAACATCGGCCACCGTGTCATAGTCCGTAAGGACGATGTTCCCGGCGTGCACGATGAGGTTTCTTGGGCTCACATCGCCGTGCACCAGGCTCACGCGATGAAGCTCCCACAACGCGTTGCATAGGTCGCCAAGCCAACGCAAAACTAGAGTTTGTAGAGACGCCTCAGCAAGGTCTTCTGCGTGTAGAGCAAGGATTCCTGTGAGATCAGAAAGCGGTGTGCCTTCAATCCACTTCAGCAGTGCAACGAATCGATCTGGCTTCCATTCCGGTGCGATTTCGTGAATGGCTGAAAGATTCCGATGGGTTGTATATGCTCTCGCCTTTCGATACGCGCGCAACGCCGCCGTCGCATCGGCTTCGTGGTGAATTAGCTTTGCGACATATGTGCCATAAAGTTCATCTGATTTCGCGTCGACCTCAACCACTTTGAACGTCTGACCTATTCCGCCGCGGCCGAGGCGGCCAACAATCTTGTAGCGTGCACTCTGAAAAGGGACCACCGTCTCTTCGTCCCAAAACTCTGCTTTCGGCAGAGAGGGCTGCCTTTGGGCAGTTGATCCTGTGGCTCGCTCCAACACTGCAGCGAGGTCTGCGAGCGCGTCTCGGTCCTCAGGATTCTCTGCGCAGCCCCCTTGAAGGAAGTCGAACGCCTCGCGAGCCTTTGTGTCACCTCCCGAGAAAATGGTCGCCAACGTCTTACATAGCGCATAGGTGTCCGATCGGCTGTCGGCTGCAGCAAGGCCGCCGCGTATGACTTCCGGCGCGAAGAATTCGCTGTCCCCTTCTGGAGGTGTGGCGTGTGCCGATATGGTCAGCGCTTCGGCCAAGCGGGCCAGGCTGAAGTCTGTGAACAGCGGCTGCCCGTTATGACGAACACGCAGCGTTTGCGGGGTTACATGACGATGCACGATCGGCGGAAGAGAGTCTTCCGACGGATGGTGCAGTTCGGCAAGCGCCTGCAATGCGGCGCGCGCAAAGCGCAGTCGCTCCTCCAGTGACCAAGCGTCATCTAGTCTTCGGTCTGCTACGGGAGGGGCCGCCGGATCTACCAGCGAAAAGTAGAAGAGTTCTCCAGGGTAGCTCTCGGCCTCTTGGAACGAGTCCAGAAGGTTTGGCAGGAAGGGCGACTTTTGCCATCGCTGGATTACGTCAAACTCTCGTCTGGCTCTAGCTTCTGCTTCCTTGTCATCGGCTGCAGACAAGTCATAGAGATGCAGTACAACCTTGTCCCGGCGAGAAGGATGCTGTCCTCGATAGATTCTGTGAAACGGATCCTCTAAGGGCGGTTGACGCTCAAGGTTTACAAGGCCCCCGAAGTGCCTAAGTTGCTTGCCGATGGAGACGCGTGTCGCAGGCGCCAACATGTGGGCCGCTCTTTCAAGTTGTGCCGCTGTGAGAACCGCACCGCGGGCAGACTCTGCGAGCTCTTTGCATTCACTAAGGCCAAATACCGGCACGCCCCGTACATGCAGTCTGTTGCCGCCGTGTTGGCCGGTGCCACCTCGGGTTAGGAGAAGACTTGCGCTGACAAAGCCGGCATCAAGCTCAGTTCGAAGCTTCCCGGCTACGCGCTTTGCCTTCTCGTTGATCTTTTCGGCTTCTACGTCCACCACCTCCGGACGTTGCTTGAGGAAGCCTGGGTCCCAGTGCTTGACCTCGACGACTGCGATGCCCGCTTGGCCAAGGATCACGATGTCGATCTCATCGGAGAGCCGATCGACGTTGTAGGAGTGGCTCAGATTGGACAGCACGATCCAGGAACCGGTGAGCCCCTGGAGCTTGGACTTGACCTTTTCTACGGCCATTCGCTCGCTTGCGTTTACCGGTTCCCCGCATGGAATGTGTCGAACGCTCGCGCCTGCCATGCAGCCTCCCCAAATTGTCCGAATACTGGATCCAGGCCTAGCCTTCTATGCCCGGTCGGTCATACCCCGCTCGTATGGTATTCGGGATCACCAAGGGCGCAGCTCAAGTTCAGGCTCTTGAGTCGCGTGATTGCGCGCGGTGGCTGTAGACGAAGCCCGGCTTGGCCGCCGACTTCGTCGATGCGTCGGAGCAGGGCCCCGGACCGGACGGCAGCTTTCCGGCGTCGCACTCGGGACAGCGGATGTCTCTTCGGGTCGGTTGTCGGCCTACACCAACAGTTGCTGGCCGGCTACGCCTTTCATGCAACTGGGCTGCCAGAAGGCGGGTACTCGCACAACCGGCTCCTTCCGCTGCAAAGCTGGCAGGCGAACTCAATGTAGGTCGAAGGGCGGGCGCTGCTCGATGGAGCCGAGCCCGCCCGCCCTCGGGGTCAGCCGTGAGCGTGTGCTGTCCGACGCGCGCTGCTCGGCTTGCGGCTGCTGGCGCTTGGTGCGGTCTGCTCGCCGCCGCCAGTGGCGTCTTTGGGTGTGCCGTTGTCGCCACTCTCACGGGCGTTTCGCGCTTCGCTTTCGGCACGGCTATCGAGGTAGTCCACCTCCTCGGCCGTGAAGCCCAGCGCGTAGACGTCGGCGCCTTCGCTGTCCTGGTAGTTGTTGTTGCGCAAGCGGCCAACGATGTTGACGTGGCTGCCCTTGCCCAGGTACTCGGCCGCGTTCTCGGCCTGCTTGCCCCACAGCGTCCACTGGATCGCGGTGGACTCCTCCTCGCGGGCGTCGCCCGACCCGCGGCGGGTGTTGCTGATAGCGGTCAGCACCGCCTTGGCGATCTTGCCTTCGCGACCGTTGACGAATTCGAGCTTGACGGCACCTGCCAGGTGCGCGTGACGCTGGATGACTTGAACGTGGGCCATGACCATCTCCTTGATGAGAGCCCAGCCGGGGCGCCGTCTTGGTGCTCCTGAAAACTGATCCTCTCGCTTGGACTCGCCTCGCTCCCGCCCGGGAGGGCGGGCGGGGGGTGGGCGTTTGTGGTGCCCTTCCTTCACGGGAAGGGGACGGGGGATGGGTGGTCTTCACGGCAGCCGAAGCAGTGCGCCAGTTTCCCGGCCCACCGCTTTGAAGATCCCCCCACAAGTCCCCCTCGCTCGATCGACGGGGGCTTGCTGGGGGGAGCGCGGTGGGACGACTGGCGCACGCGTTGCCACCACGGCGGGGCTCGAAGCCTTGCGGCCGGTGTGACGGCTTGCCTGGCGCAACGGCTGCGGCGTCAGAGCCCGTCAATGACCCGAGGCCCGGCGGCACTGCGGCCGGCGTGACACCAAGCTGACCGAAGGGCAGCGCCTGGCGCGCCGATCGAGCCGGGCTGAACACTTCGACGCCTTCAGCGCTTCAGCGCTTCATCGGCCCGGCATCGGGCTTGGCGGGTGCTCGGGGGGACGATCTGGCCGGTGTGCACCGCACGCAGCGCAGCGGCGCGCGTGAGACGCCGGTCAGTTCGACA
>JAKLEG010000187.1 GCA_022703175.1 Myxococcota bacterium
GGCTTTCAAAGGCGGCCAAGCTCCCAAGGTGGCGGCGAGTTTTGGGGAGGGGGTGACGCCGATTGCCACGCCGCTCGCGATGGCGGGTGTGCCTCCACTTGTTTGGCACCACTTTGAGCCTTGGTTGCGCGGTATCGGCTTTGAGCCGGTGGCGGGCGGCTCGGCCGGCACGACGACGAGCATCAAACCGCTGGTCCCCGGTGGTGCTGTGGCGGCGGTGCTCGTGAGTGGGGATGTGGACGTGGCGGCTACCGGCACCGTGACGAGCGTGGATGGCGACCGGGTGTTGGCGTTTGGGCACCCCTTTATGGGCGCGGGCCTCGTGTCGTTCCCGATGGCCAACGCGACGATTGTGAACACGATGGCGTCGCAGCTGCGCTCGTTCAAGATGGCGCTGACCGGGCCCGTGGTGGGCGAGGTGACCCAAGATCGCTTGACTGCGATTGGCGGTAGCTTGAATTCGCGCGCACGCATGGTGCCGATCACCGGTACGGTCACCACACCACGTGGGGCGCAGCCGTTCACGTTGGAGGTCGCGCGGGATCAGGCGCTGACCCCGCGCTTTGCGGCGATTGGCATGGCCAGTGCGCTGGCGGGGCGTGTTGAGGCTGCGGAGCGCGGCACCGTGCGTCTTTCGGGCACCATTGAGGTCGCGGGGCTGAAGCCGGTTCACATTGATACCGTTTACGCCGCGGAGCGGGACGGGCAGCTGTTTGTGAACGCCGCGATCGACATGGCGCAGGCCTTTGCTACCTTGTGGGAGACGCCATTTGGGCCACCGCCGGATATGAAGATAGCGGTTACCACGCGCTATGAGCCGGAGCCGGTGCAAGAGTGGATCGAAGCCATTCATTTGGGGCGCGGGCAGTTGAAGCCGGGCGAGTCTGTGGAGGTAGCCGTGCGTTTGCGGCGTGCACAAGGTGGGACCGCGATTGAGCGGTTTTCGTTGCAAGTGCCGCGTCATTGGGCCGGTGAGCAGGTCGAAATCATTGCCACCGGGGTGTCGGGGGCCGAGGAGCTGGAACGTGCGGTCGCGGGTGATCCGCGTCCCACGGAGCTGGTACAGGTTGCACGCTGGTTGTCAGAGCGGCGTCCGGATGGCCAGATTTATTTGTTTGTGGTGCGGCAAGGGGCTGGATTGATTTCCGGAGTGACGGCGATGCCGTTTTTGCCGGGGTCCGCCATTGTCACCTTGTCGGGCGACCCTGCGACCGAACGGCGCGGGCGCGGGTTGGCATGGGAAGAGCGGCGTGCACGGCCGGGAGTAGTGGCAGGTCGGGCGCGTATCGGCGTCAAAGTTACCAACGACTAAGACGGCAGTCGACAAGGACGAAGTACGATGAGGACTCACGTGAAGAATTGGGGTACGCTCGGCAGTTTGGCCGCGTTGACATTTTTTGCTCGGGGCGCTGCCGCCGAGAACCCGCGTTTTTACAACCTCGAGGGTTTCGGTGAGTTTTTAGACGGCGATCCCTTAAGCACCGCGGTCACCGAAGAGGGGACGATTGCGCTCCCGCCAAGCGCGCGTGAGCGCTTTGCCGATGCGGCCGCGAGCTTCTCGGCGGCGACGGCGCGGGGCGACGACGTTATTGTTGCGAAAGCTGACGATGGTGAGGTTTTGCTGGTCGATAAGGCTGGTAAGACGCGGTCGCTTTACAAGGCCGAAGAGACCGTGGTGACGGCGCTCTTGAGCACCAAGCGGGGCCTCTTTGTCGCCACGAGCTCGCCCGCGAAGCTCTACCGCGTGGACGACAATGGCAAGGCCAGCCTCGTTCATGCTCCCGATGCCGCCTACATCTGGGGCTTGGTAGAAGGGCCCGATCAGACATTGCTGTTGGCCACGGGTGAACCCGGCACCGTGGTGCAAGTGGACGGCAAGGGCACCGGCAAGGTGCTGTACAAACCGGACCAAGAGCACCTGAAGAGCATTCATTATGATCGTGAGCTGGGCATTTTCGTTGGGGGCGGGGAGCGCGGCGTGTTGTATCGAGCTGCGGACAATAAGAGTTTCAAGGCCTTGTACGACTCCGGGCACCCCGAGATCACCGGTATTTTGACCCGCGGGGGTTATGTTTACGCGGCCGGCGTCACCGGCGCAGAAACACTGGCGAGTGCCCCCACCGAAGAGAAGCCTTCAGGCAAACGTGGCAAGGATGGCCCAGAGGTATCGAGCCAACTGACCCAGGTTGCGATGGACGGGAGCGCCGAGGTGGTGGCCGGCTCATCCGACGAGGCGATCTTCGCGTTGGCGTTGGATGACAAGAACCGCATTGTGGTGGCCACGGGCGCCACCGGTCGGGACGATCCGAAGGGGCGGCTGTACACCATTGAACCCAAAGGCCGGTTGATCGCGATGATCTACCAGTCACCGTCAAGACGGATCACGCACCTGGTGTCGCTCTCCCAGGGAGCGTTGGCGGCCATCGCGGCAGATGGTGGTCGGGTGGTGCAATTGTCGACCGCGCTGGTGGCCAAAGGCGAATTCCTCACGCCCACGTTTGATACCGGCATCAACTCGCGCTTCGGCGCGTTGGATCTCTTTGCGCGGCTGCCGAAAGGCACGTCGGTGACGGCGGCAGTACGTACGGGACAGACGGCCAAGCCTGATGCCTCTTGGTCGGAGTGGTCCAAAGAGTTGGCGGCCCCTGGGGGTGCACGACCGTCGGTGCCAAACGGTCGTTACGGCCAAGTGAGGCTGACCCTGAAAGCCAACGGCGATGTGGCACCCGAGGTCTACCGGGTGCGTTGGGCCTATTTGCGTCAGAACCTACCTCCCTTCGTGCGCGAGATTGTCGCGTTGAAAAAAGGGCTGGCATTGCTGCCGGTGCCCAACGACGAACCCAAGTCCAAAACGGTCTCGCTGGGTGAAAAGTCGAGCGACGACATGCGCCGCGGTGACGATGACAAGCACGACAACCGTGGCGGGCGGGCGCGCCAAATCGAACGTCGGGGGGCTCTGACGCTGCGTTGGGTCGCCGAAGATCCGAACGGGGACGATTTGGTTTTTGACCTGTCGTATCGGCCGGTGGGGCAAACCGCGTGGCTGTTGATGCAGGAAAAACTGGATGACCCCTTCTATACCTTGGCTGCGGCCCAGCTGCCGGATGGGCACTACGAATTTCGCGTGCGCGCGAGCGACAGTCCCGCCAATCCCGATGGCTTCGAATTGGAAGATACCCGGACGTCGCGTGCCGTCGTGGTAGACAACACACCACCCAAGGTAGATGCGATGGAGGTCAAGGTGGCCGGGAAGTTGGCGACGGTGCGGGTCGTGGTGGCGGATTCGGTGGGACCCTTGACCGACGCCGAGATGTCGCTGGATGGCAAGCCGTTTAGGCCGATCATGCCCGATGATGGCGTGTTGGATGGCCCCGGCGAGTCATTCTCGATCAGGTTGGCAGACCTTACGCTCGGGAGTCATCTTTTGACCGTGCGGGTGCGAGACGAAGTCGACAACGAAGGCGTGGGTGACGCCAGCTTCGTTGTTCGGTAGTGCGGCCTACCCGCGGCGCAGTGTGTGGGATTGGCGTTGTGGTAGGGAATTGGTTAGGAATGGGGCGCTGGCGCGCATCACCCTAGAATGAGATGTAGCGTTTCGACGTCCTACTCGCATTCTCTAGGATGGCTCGTGGCCGGCTTTCAACAACCGGTAGTGCTCTTACACGGAGGTCTCATGCGGTTTCGGCATTTGATGCTCGGCATCTCGGTGGTCGTGGCGATGGCGTGCGGTGGTTCGCAGTCTTCAGCAGCCCCAGCGGCCCCAGCCGCGAAAGGTGGCGGCGGTGGCGGCGCCGGGCAGGATTTCGGCACCACCAGTGATGGCAAACCGGGGTGGATCAACCGGGGCAGCGCGGCGGTGACCAAGGATGGTAAGCGCGTGTTCTACGGGGTCGGGATTGCCTCAGGTATCAAGAACCCGGCTTTGTTACGCACCACCGCCGACAACCGCGCCCGGGCCGAGTTGGCCAAGGTCTTTGAGGTCTTCTCCGCATCGCTGATGAAAGACTACATGAACTCCTCGGGCGAGCAGAATGTCGAGCAGGCGGTGAAGACCTTCTCGTCGATGTCGCTCGAAGGCTCTGAAATCGTTGATCACTATTTCGAACAAGACGGCTCGATCATGGCGCTCGCCGCCCTCGACCTGCAGAAGGTCATGGATGGGGTGCGCAAGGCCAAGGAGCTTGGCGCGGTGAAGAGCTACACCGAGAAGGTTTCGGTGGACGATATCTTCGACAAGAACTCCAAGCGCCAAGCGCCGCCCGCGGCCCCCAAGGCTGTAGCTGGCAACAGCGGGGGTGAGACTGCGGCGCCGCCTGCGTCCAACACTTCGAGCGCCAAGTCATCGTCAGGCAAGAAACCCGGCTGGATCGAAGGCGAAGATCCAAACTACCCCTACAATCGCTTGTTGTGCGGCGTTGGCTTTGGGCCGGAGCGCACCATCGCCGAGAACGGCTCGTTTGCGGCGTTGTCGCGCATCTTCTCGGCTAGTGTGGCCAGCGTCAGCAAGGATTTCATGGGCGCCTATTCGTCCACGGGTGCTCCCAGCTTGGAAGTGCAATCGTCCGAGACTCTCACCAAGGTTGCGACCAGCAAGACGATGAGCGGTGTGGAGCTCAAAGAGGTCTGGGAAGACAAGGGCGCCAAGACCTTGTATGCATTGTCGTGCATCGACCGAGCCAAGCAAGGTCGCATCTTCCGTGAGCAAATCGGCGATGCCGACGCCCGCGCCGGTCGTGCTCTTGAGAAGGCCAACACCGATGATAAGGCCGAGAAGCTGAAGCAGCTATCCCGCGCGATGGACGCCCTGCTTGAGCGTGAAGGCCTTAACTCAGAATTGCGTGTGATCGACCTGGACGGCGTCGGCGTGAGCGGCCCATATTCGTTCGCCGATGTTGCCGCGGCCTTGGAAGGGGCGTTGGCGGCTTTGCAAGTGGGCGTGAAGGTGGACGGCCAGTACGAAGAAGATTTCAAGAGCGCGTTCATCGAAGGCCTGAAAAAGCGCGGATACGAGATTACCGACTTGGATGCCGGCGAGGCCAGTGGCCTGGACGTGTTGGTGTCGGCCAATGTGAAATTCGAAGGCAGCGAAGGCGCTGACGCCGCGAAGAACTTGGTTTTTGCGCGCGCCGTGGTGATCGCCGAGGTGAAGAACTTGAAGGCCGGTAAAGTGATCACCTCGATCACCGAGCGGCACAAAGAAGGCCACCGTTCGATGGAAGAGGCCGAGCGCAAGGCTGTGCGCAAGCTGGCCGAGAAGATCGTCGGAAAAGTGGGCGCCAAGATCGACGACGCGATGAAGGGCCGCTAGTCCAGCAAAGGTTCTCTCCTCGCCTGCAAGGGGCATGGTATGCTGCGGCGTTATGCCGCTTTTGCCCCTGACCACTCACCTCCGCATCTTTCCTTCACGGCGCGCCGCCAGTCGCGCGCTGCAACGCTCTGCAGCCGAGGTCATCGACGCCACGGCCTACCAATGCTTTGACGCGCTGGTGCAGGGCTTAGGACACTTGGCGGGGCGCCGCTATGCACCGCCTATGGTGCGGCGGTTGTTGGTCAGGGAACTGCTCGCAACCGATTTGGGCTATTGGCGCAGCGCCGCGCACGAACCGGTGCGGGTCGCGGCCCTTGACCACGCACTGATGGAACTGCGCGCGGCCGGGGTCACGTCGGGTCACTTGGGGCAATCTGCTTTGAGTCCGGCGTTGGCAGAGCTGACAGCGCTTCTGGGACGCTACGAACGGCAATTGGACGAGCTGGGGTTCGCCGACGATGCCGATCGCGCTCGTGCGGCGGTGCTGCGTGTCGCCACCGGCACGTTACCGGTGGCTTGGCAAGCTGTGCAGACGGTGGTGGTCGAGGGGGGCGCAGATCTGCGTGGGGCGCGCCTGGATTTGCTGCGGGCGTTTGCCGCGCGTGGTGTGCACGTGGAGGTGCGGCTTCCTTGGGATTCCGATCGCAAGGAGTTGTTCCAATGGTCGGAATTGAGCCTGGCGGCGTTGGAGGCACGACCGACAACCGCCTTGGAGGTACGGACCGACCCGCGAACCATGACGGGTCCGCTGGCTGCCTTTCGCGCTGCGCACTTTGGCGGGGGTGTCGCGGCCGATGCACCGGTGACCGCCTTTTCGGTGGCTGGCGTAGAGGAGGAGAATCGTTGGGCGGTAAACACCGTGCGGCGCTGGCTTGGGATGGGGATTGCGGCCGATGAGATGGTCCTTGCGACCCCGGAGTTGGGCGGCCGCCAAGAGGCTCTGCTTGCGGCACTGCGCCGGGCCGGTATCGCTGCCTATTCTCCTGTTGGGCGGCGCTTACTTGCAACCCGTGCCGGACGCGTGCTGGAAGGCGTCGCGAGTCTCGGGCAATCCGATTTTCGACGTGAGGATCTCCTCGATTTGTGGGCCGATTTGGGGCGAGAGGTGGTAGCTGGCGAGGCTACATTGGATGCCGTGCAATGTGCGCGCTGGGTCCGGCTGGCCGGCGTGCGCTCGGCGCGTGTCGCGCCCTATAGCGACACGCTCAACCGATGGGCAAAGCAACAACGTGGCCAGATACCGGCGTTCGCGCGCGCGACAGGGCAGGCGCTAGACGCAGTGATCGGCATGCTTCGGCAGGATGACGCGCCGCAGAGCTACTCGGCGCGGGTGGAGCAACTGACGCGCGTGGTGGCGGGACTGGGGCTGGCGGTGCATTCCCCCCAGTGGCCAGAGGATCCGGACGGGGCCTTGGCGGCGCGCCGAGCGGTGCTTTTGGAGAGTGCCGCTGAACTTGCGGGTCTGGCCGATGTTGCGAGCTTTATTGAGGAGTTGGCCGCGGGCCGTGTCCTCGCAGGCGCGCCATGGCGTGCTCGCGAGTTCTCCGAGTGGGTGTCCGGTTGGTTGCATGAGCGGCAGTTGCCCAGCACTGGATTTGCAGGTGGCAGCGTGCTCGTGACGCGGCTCGAAGAGTTGGTGGAGACGAGCTATTCACGCGTTTGTTTGTTCGGAATCGATGGTGAACGCTTTCCGAGTGTCGCGGTGCCGGACCCGATTCTAACGGAGGAACTGCGGGCCGAGGTGAACCAGCGTTTGGGCCCCCGTTTGACGCAAGCCACGCCCGGTGGTGGTGCGACGTCGCTGCACGCCAATGCTCGGGATAAGTGGCTGTGGGCCGAGGCACTGGCGAGCGCCGGTGATGAGCTGGTTTTGACCTACAGCGCGGAGATCGCTGACGAGGGTCCAAGCGAAGTCGTTGAGGAGTTGTATCGTACCCTCGGGCGTCGTGCCGACGCCGCCCCGCCCGCCAGCTATGCCCAAGGAAGTGGTCAAACAACGTCGGGACTTGTTTGGCAGTGGAGCTTGGTTGGCCTGCACACCGGTGCGCGGTTGGCCGAGCCGATGCCGCATGGTCTAGCGATGGCCGTCGGCGACGAGCTGCGGGCTGCCAATGCGGGAACGCGGTTGGCAGAGATCGAGCTACGCGTGGGACGCGAACGTCAGGTGGTGCGTGCCGGCGTGATGGCGCCTTTGACTGAGGTGGCGCAAGCTCAGCTGCGCGCCTGGCATGAAGCGCGGCCCTTACGCACCTCGGCGCTGGACGGCTTTGGGGTGTGTGCCTTTCGTTATGTGGCGCGCACCGTATTCGGCTTGGAGCGCGAGGAGGTACCTAGTTTGGGTCCTGATGCCGCCGAGCAGGGCACAGCCGCGCACGCGGCGTTGTATCTGGTGTATCGGGACCTCATGGCACACGGAGGGTTGGTGACGGCCCGCCGGGATCGAGACGCTGCGCTTCAACGTGCGCGCACTGTGGTGGAGGCCGCCGCTGACGATGTACTGCGCGAGGTGGTGATCCATCCAGCGTTGCGCGGCGCGGCATTGGAGTCAGCGTGGGCCGCGGTGGAACGTATTCTGAGGCGAGACCTGGACACAGACGAGGCGCGTGAGCTCTTGACCCTTGAGTTTCGCTTTGATGAACGTCCGGGGGCGCACGCTCCATCGTTATTGGTGGATATGGGTCGCGGGCTGACCCTGCGCATCATCGGTGGCATTGATCGGGTAGACCGCGTGGGCGCAAGCCTCGTGGTGACCGATTACAAACGCACTCTCAAAGAGCGGCCTGCAGGACGCCATTTTCAGTTGCCTCTGTACGGCTTGGCGGCGCTACGGCAGTTCGGTGTGCCTGTGGCCATTCACGCTCAGTGGTTGGGGTTGCGAGATGCCAAAGCCAAGGTAGCAGAGGATCTACCGAGCGCGCCGCAGGACTTGCCTACCTATGTCGCGATGACGCTTGGAGCCAGGCTCCATCGGCTATTTGATGGGCAGCTGGCGCCGGACCCGATGAGCGAGGCCGACTGCCGTGGGTGTGAGATGGCCCCGTTGTGTCGCTACGACGTCCGCCTGACCACCGGGGGAGGTGTAGCGTGAACGCCAACCACCGACTGCTGCGCGCAAGTGCCGGTACCGGGAAGACCTATCGTTTGGTGGAGGCGTACGTTGACCTGGTGCAGAACGACGGGCTACGCCCCACCGAGATTGTGGCCATTACCTTCACTCGTAAGGCGGCGGGCGAGCTGAAGAGTCGAATTCGCGCTCGCCTGAAGGCAGCACACGTAGAACCGGACCTTTTGGCCGACTTGACCCAGGCACCCATTGGCAACTTTCACGGCTTATCGTTGCGGCTGTTGCGAAACTTGGTGCCGGAATACGCGGCCTTAAATTCGGATGCCGTGCTAGGCGAGAGCGGCGATGATGGTGAACTGTTTGTTGAGGCGTGTGAGACGGCTTGGTTTGGTCAGGATTCGGCGACCGCGGCGGCCGTGTGCGCGGTGGCTCCCCACCTGAACCTGGATCAGAGCCTGCCGTGGGAGTTGTGGGATTGCCTCAGTAAGGCGCGCGAGGATGGTATGCCCATCGTGGGGGCCGCGCTGTTGCCGATGCCCGAGTGGCGAGAGGCGTGGGAGCGTCATCACGAGGCGTTGGTGGCGATGCGGGCGCGTTTGCGTGCGGCGTTGCCTGACTTGACCGAAAAGGGCCGCGCAACGGTGGTTGCCTTTTTGGAACAACCGGTGCCGGCGTTGACCGCAGCCCCCGAGGTTTGGGCCGACGCCTGGCGTAGGGCCACCCAAGGACTGAATCGGCGTGGCAAGCTTGGGGCGCTGATCTCCGAAGCCGACGCCGAGCGCTTCCGTGACGGACTCTTGGATCCCGTCGCTGGCGCGGTGGTAGCGCGCCTGACGCCTTCTCTCGCGACCTTGGTGGATGCCGCCTACGCTGACTACGAACGAGCCAAACGTTCGTTGGGATGCATGGATTTTGTCGATTTGATTGAGGTTTTGGTGCAGCGGTTGCGCTGCGAACGGGGCTTGCACCAGCGTGTGCGAGAGCGTTTTCGGGCGGTGCTGGTGGATGAGGCCCAGGATACCAATCGCTTGCAGCGGCAATGGGTGCGCCTGTTAGCGGGACTCGAAGGACCGTGGTCCGAGGGAGCCTTGGCGCGCTTGTTCGTCGTCGGCGATCGCAAGCAATCCATCTACACATTTCGCGGCGCCGACCCTGCGGCTTTTACGCAGTTCTTGGATGACATTCGCATCGCGGGTGGGGATGAGGAGCTGCTTACCGTCAGTCGTCGTTCGGCGCCCGAATTGGTCGCGAGCTTGAATGGGCTGGGGACCACCTTGTTTGGGGAGAGCTACGAGCCACTTGAAGCTAATCGGGATGCGGTATGTGCTCAGGCGCCACTTGGGCGTCCGGGGTTCACGCTGATGCGGGTGCCAAAGCTGGAGGCCGGTGGTATGGCCCAGACCCTGCTCGAAGCTCAAGCCGTGGCGGAGTGGATCGCCAGCGAGGTGCGGCAGGGGACTCCCGCAGGTGACTTCGCCTTGCTG